>JAFUBE010000485.1 GCA_017460365.1 Eggerthellaceae bacterium | reverse complement strand
GCCTGCCCGTCCGCGAGGGCCGCCCAGGGCGCGCGCTCGAGGGACTCGTCGACCGTCTTCACGTGCGCCACGTCCTGCCGCTCGACCGCCTCGGCGCTCACGGGGATGTCCTTCGCGACTTCGCCCTGCTCGAACGAGCCGCCGCAGAAATCGCAGACGAGGTGCCCGCTCGCCGGGTCGAAGCGGAGAACGCCGTTGCAATTGGGGCACTTGTACGTCGACGCCTTTGGCATGATGGCCTCCTCTGGTCGGCGCCGCTTTGCAACATTATAAGGTGCAACGTGACGCGAAGGCGGGCTTTTCGCTCAATGGCGCTACGGCAAAACGGCTCCCATCATGGAAATGGTGAACGGGCGTCTGTACGATATCGTCCGCGCGAACGGATGACGCCCTTGCGCGAAACTGGCGGATGCCGGGCGGGGGGGGGAGGTTAGGCCCGAGCTCGTGTCGGGGGCGTCGATTCGTGTGCAGCCATCAGAGTCGATGGGCCTTGCGGTACCTGGCCGGGGTCGTGCCGGTACGCTCCCTAAACGAGCAGGTGAAGTAGCTCTGGTCGCAGAAGCGCAGCAACGACGCGATCTCGGGGATGCTGCGCTCGCCCGACTCGAGCAGGACCTTGGCCGCCGCGATGCGTTCGTCGATGACGTACTCGCGTATGCCCTTGCCCGTATGGCGCTTGAACAACCGGCTGAGATGCGACTGGCTCACGCCGACGTGCCCCGCGACGCCGGCAACCGTGATGTCCTGCGTGATGTGGGTGACGATGAAGCTCCTCGCAACCTCGACGTGGGGGTTGCCGGTATCGGTGCGTGCGGCCTCGCGCACCTTGCCTGAAAACCCGATGGCCGCCTCATGGATGATCGGCCCGAAATCGGCAGGCGCCTTGGCGCGCAGGAGCGCCCTGAGCGCGCGGTCGGCCACCCAGTTCGCCTCGGGCGGGTAAACCCCGCCCTCGATGGCGGCGATCATGAAGGTGTTGACGAGGCTCACCGCCATGTACTCCGCCTGCCTTAACTGGTCGCCGGCCACCCTGCCGTGAAAGTCGTACTCGTCGAGCCGCAGGTCGAGCGTCTTGCGCAGCTCGTCGGTCATGCCGGCCTTCACCAACAGGAACAGCGGGTAGACATGCCAGAAGGTCTCGTTGATGTACCCGTCTTGCGAGTCGTCGATCTGCTGCTGGACCGTCGAAGCCATTTGCTCCAACTCCATCTCAAAATGCTTGTTTTCCAATAAAAGTGGCACGATATCTATATATTACTAGGATTCGCCCTTTTATACTTCAGCAAGACGGGACATCATCGCAAACCCCTCAGGAAGGGAAGCAAGCAGCATGTCGAAGATCGGAACGCTCGTCTGGCGAAAGGTTTTCGAGACCGGCGACGCTTGGCGCCTCGCCAAACAGGTTCAGGACACGTCCGACCTCGCGATCACGCGCGACATCGCGTATGTCGGCGACGGCGACCGGGGCCACCTGCTCGACGTCTACCGCCTGCCGGACGCGCCCGCCGACGCGCCCGTCATGGTCAACATCCACGGCGGCGGGCTGTTCGCGTCGTACAAGGACCTCAACGCGAACTTCAACTACGAGTGGGCGCGCAGGAGCTATGCGGTCGCGAGCATCAGCTATCGGCTGATTCCCGAGACCACGCTCTGGCATCAGATAGACGATGTCATGGCGGCGCTGCGCTACCTCGCGGATTATGCGGAGGAGCTCGGGTTCGACCTGGGTCGCTGCTACCTGACGGGCGACTCGGCCGGCGCATTGCTCGCCTACTTCGCGCTTGCGCTCGAGAGCTCAGATGCGCTGCGCTGCGACTTCGGCATACCCGCATGCGGCATCGCGTTTCGGGCGGCCGGGCTCATCTCCATCATGGCCGACACGCAGCGCACCGACCTCATGCGCGCCATCGGCGACGTCGTGTGCGGCCCCGAAGACCGGGGACGGGCCTACGAGCGCTACCTCCTCGACCCCGGTGCCATGATGCCGCGCGCGCAGATGCCGCCGACCTTCCTCGTCACGAGCGAGGAGGACCTCATCCGCGGGGACACGATGAAGTTCGCGGGGCTGCTCGCCTCCGCCCGCGTCGAGCGCGAGCTCATGGACTTTCCCTGCGGCGGTGTGCGCAAGCTCGTGCACGTCTTCCCTGCCGGATACCCCGCATACCCCGAAAGCCAGGCCGCTATCGACGCGATGGACCGCTTCTTCAAGGCGCATGAGGAGGCGTAGATGGCCAAGAAGTATTTCACATGGAGCTTCGACGACGGCCTCGAGCAGGACAAGCGCATCGTCGACGTCTTGAGGAAGAACGGCATGGGCGCCACCTTCCACCTGAACTCGGGCCTGTTCGGCGACAAGACATATGAGGGCCGGATCGGCAACCTGGGCATGACCGAGGCGCCCGCGATACGATTCGACCCGCGCAAGCACCATCTGCTGCGCTATGTCGAGCATTTCCGCATCCCGGCCAACGAGGTTGTCGACGTGTACCGTGGGTTCGAGATTGCCTCTCACACGGTCAGCCACGCCAACCTGGCGCGATGCACGGAGGAGGAACGCACGCGCGAGATAGCCGACGACGTGCGGGCGCTCTCGAGCATGTTCGGCCAGGCGGTAATCGGGTTCGCGTTTCCCTACGGAGCGGGTGCCAAGAAGAGCCGGCCGGCACTCGAGGCGGCGGGCGTGCGTTACGCGCGGCTGGCGACCAGCGCCGGGGGAGCGGCGGGGTTTCGGTTTCCACGCGATCCGCTTGCCATGCCGCTCACGTGCTGGCACATCTCCAAGAAGACCTTCGCGACCTTGCAGGCGTTCTTCGATGCGAGGGCCGAAGACGACGACCTGTTCTTCCTGATGTTCGCTCACGGCTACGAGTTCGACTTCAGCACGCATCACAGCAACTGGACGCGCTTCGAGCGCATCTGCGATGCGGTCGCGAGCCATGACGACATCGAATGCTGCTCGATCGGCGAGGCGCTCGCCCGCCACGGGCAGATCTGACAATGACAATTTGGGGAGACTCCCCAAATTGTCACGACACGAGGGAATGGAGTTGTGATGGCGACCTGGACGAGGATATGGCAGCAGGCCATCACCCGGTCATTCGGGGACGGCCGCGCGTTCGGCTGGAACAAGACGGCGGCGTTCGCGCTGCGTGCGCCCGCAGGCGGGTCGAAGGTGCGCGTGCGGTTCTCGAACGTCTTGGGGGAGTGTCCCTACGACATCGGCTCGGCGGTGCTCGCGTACCGCGGCGTCGACATCCCCGTGACGCTCGGCGGCGCCACGCGGTTCTCCATCGCAACCGGAGGAAAGGCCTATTCGGACGCAGTCGACCTTCCCATCGCGGCGAACGAGCGGCTCGAGGTCCGCATCTTCTACACGAGCCCCGT
>JAFUBE010000484.1 GCA_017460365.1 Eggerthellaceae bacterium | reverse complement strand
TACGACTTAGCGGGGCTCGCACGGACCGATAGGGTTTTGTTATTCTATCGGTTTCGGGCGAGCCCCGCCTATCGTTGTGCAGCAGCGATGCTTTTATGGAACAAAGGTCAGTCGCTATCGCCCTTGATCAGGGAAAGCGCGCCGTAGAGCACCGAGTCGTCGCCGAGCGCCGCTTGCTCGATGCGCACCGATTCGAAGATCGAAGGCATGCAGTAGCGTTCGACCTCGGCGCGAATCTTCTCGAGGAAGATGTCTCCGACGGCCTCGATCACACCGCCGCCGTAAAGCACGATGTCGGGACTGATGGCGTTTATCATGTTGCCCGTAGCTATGGCGAGGTAGTGGCATGCGCGGCTAACCGCCTCGACCGCAACTTCGTCGCCATTTGCAAGCGCCTTCTTGAGCATCTTGCTCTTGAACACGCCGTTCTCGATCTTGTCGGCCATCTCGGTCTTGCGCCCGCGCGCCGCCTGCTCGAGAATGTAGGCGCTCATGCCCCGCTTGCTCGAGAGCGCTTCGAGGCAACCGCGCTGCCCGCAATTACAAAGCGGCCCTTCGTCTACCAGCACCATGTGGCCGAACTCGGCGCCTTTGTAGTCGGTGCCGCAGAACAGCTCGCCATTCAGGATGAGCCCGCCGCCCATGCCGGTTCCCACGAAGAAGCCGACCACGTTTTCGGCGCCTTTCGCCACGCCGTAAGCATGTTCGCCGAGCACGCCCACGTTCACGTCGTTGCCGATGTAGAACGGCGCCCCGTAGCGTTTCGCGATGGGCGTTCGGATATCGTAGTCGCGCCAAGGTAGGTTCGGCGAGAACATGACGATGCCGCTCTCGGAATTGATGACGCCGGGCGCGCCCGCCGCGATGGCGTGAATCTCCTTCTTCGCGATTCCCGCTTGAGCGAGCAGCTCGTCCACCACGCTCACGATGACCTGCTCGACGTTCCCCATGTCATCGCCTTGGGATTTCGTCTTCTTCTTTATGCGGCAGACTTCACGCCCGCTTCCGTCGAACACTACTCCGAGAACCTTCGTCCCGCCGATATCAAGGCAAATGTCATATTGAGAGCTCATGCCGTTCCTTTCGCCTGCGCTTTCTAAGCGTAATCGCCTACTTTGCGTCAGTTTCGTTCTCGTCGGACTGCTTGTCCCCATCGTCCTTCGTCGAAGGCGTGATCCAGAACTTCAAAATGGGGAACGACACGACCACGGCGAGAACCGTGTTCACAACCGAGGCAACCGTTCCGGCGAGCTGCGCGTTCATGCCGAGGGTACCCTGGCAAAACGCGGTGACATGCCCGGGCAGAATCAGGTTCACAACCACGATGATGACCGCGAGCACGGCATACTTGGGCGCCGCCGTCTTGAACGACGCCGTGCTCTTGAACACCCACTTCATCTGCACGAAGAAGTTGACGACCTGAGCTACGACCTCGGCAATGAGGAACGTGATGAAACCGCCGACGCCATTCGACGTAGCGCTCGTGTAATCGAAGATGAGGAAGCTGAACGGAGACGTCATTCCCAGCGCATCAATGAAGATGGCCGTGCCGATCCACGTCATGATGAATCGGAATATTGTGGATATATTGCTGAGGATATTGAACTTGATGAATTCCCACAAGCCCTTGTGTTCCTCGGTCCATTTTGCCACGTTGGACCTCTCTTTCATTCTCGTAATCATCCAACCAGGAT
>JAFUBE010000483.1 GCA_017460365.1 Eggerthellaceae bacterium | reverse complement strand
GAAGCCGCGTCACACTTTTCATCGCCGCGCTAGCAGCGGGTTCATTTCTAGCACCGAAGGCGCATCACTGTTTTCGCATCGCGAGGCGCACCGCTTCGGCCGCCATCCTCGTTTTTACAAGCCTCGCAGGGCAAGCGCTCGAGCTTGCCGCCGCCGCGAGAGCGGCGGTTTCTCATCTAGCGGCGAAGCCGCGTCACACTTTTCGCCCCCCGCGAAGCGATTGGATTCAGATCTAGCGCCGCAAGGCGCGTCACTGTGTTGCGTATCGCAGGACGCGCCCTTTCGGCCGCTGCCACCGTTGCTGCACACCTCCGTAGGGCAAGCTCTTGAGCTTGCCGCCGCGCCGGTAGGCGCGGATTCTTAGGTAGCGGCGAAGCCGCGTCACACTTTTCGCCGCCGCGAGGCGGCGTGTTCCCGCATGGCGACGAAAGCGGGCCGCATCTTCACAAACGTCGAAAACGCATCGCATTCTCCAATTGCACAGTAATACCTCGCAAGGGTGTTGTTTGGTAAGATATAGTGGTATTTAGTAGTCTCTGGTAATAGAGGTGCAACATGGTGAATCCGTTCAAGCCCACTGCGGGCAAGATGCCGCCGGTGCTCATCGGGCGACAGGATATCGTCGACGATTTCGCCGAAGGGCTCGATAACGGCGCGGGAGCGCCCGGGCGACTGATGCTCGTGTCGGGCCAGCGCGGGCTGGGCAAGACCGTTATGCTCACCGAACTCGCACGCACGGCGATCGCACGTGGCTGGGAAGCGTACGCGGAGACGGCATCTGCCGGCATGACCGATCGGCTGATCGCTGCACTCGATTCCGCAGGGCCCCGTGTGAGACACGCGACCATAGCGCCCGCCATCGGGATCCCCGGTATTGCGAACGTGCAGCTCGGCAGCGTGGACGTCGCGGCCTCAAACACCGCGCTCGACTTGCGACGCGCCATCGAATCGCGCCTGAAAAAGCTGCCGAAGGGAAAGGGGATCCTGTTCACGGTAGACGAAGCGCAAGCGGCCAAGATCGACGAGCTCGTCGCGATCGCAACCGCGCTACAGCATGTCACCGTAGACCAAGACCTCACCGACGAGCGCGACGAAGAGAAACGCGGGGTCGCGTTCGCATTCGCGGCCCTGCCTTCGATCGTCGACGAGCTGGCGAGCAACGAAGTGCTTACGTTTCTGCGACGCGCTACGTACCGCGAGCTCGGCAACGTGGCCGTCCCCGACGTCCGCAACGCGTTCGTGGAAACCATAACCGCGCAGGGCAAGAGCATTAGCCGGGAAAACGCCGAGACGGCCGCTCGGGCAACGATAGGCAATCCGTACCTGGTGCAGCTTGTCGGCTATTACATGTGGCAGGCCGCACAGGCCCGGCATTCCGATGCGATCGAAGCGCAAGACGTCGAGTACGGGATAGCCGATGCGCTCAGCCAGTTTCCCGAGGCCGTGTGCGCGCCATCGTACCGGAGCCTCAGCCCAGCCCAACAGCATTTCCTGCGAGCGATGGCGCCCGACTACCCCAGCGCAACAACGCTGAGCGACATCGCCGAGCGCACAGGCAAGAGCATGAGCTGGGTCGGGAAATACCGCATGAGCCTGGAACGCGTGATGATGATCCGCGCTGCGGATTGGGGAATGGTCGAGTATGCGCAGCCCTATTTCGGTGAATGGATACGAAGCCGAATGTGAAAGCGTGACGCGGCTTGCCGTTTCATGGGAACACGCCGCCTCGCGACTGCGGAAAAGAGTGACGCGGCTTCGAAGCTCCATGGGAACCCGCCGCTTGCGCGTCACACTTTTCGCCGCCGCGCCGATAGGCGCGGATTCTTCTCTAGCGCCGCAAGCCGCTTCACACTTTACGCCGCAATGCTGCAAGGCGCGGATTCTTTTCTAGCGCTGCAAAGCGCGTCGCACCTCCGGATATGGGCGTAAAAGGATTCTCGCGCATGATGCCCTCCGAAATACAGTTATAGAAAAGCATGCTAAGTATATGTTTTGACAGATGTATGGCAAATGATATGAGTAATGCCCTGGGGGCAATACTCATTACGAGATGGAGCCGTACATGCTGAACATGGGCAGGTACACCGAGAGCAGCAGCACGAAGACGATGACGGCGAGCACCACGATGATCGCAGGCTCGAGAATCGACATGGCGCGGCTCGTGGCGATTTCAACCTCGTTGTCGAAGTATTGCGAGATGACCTTCAGCGTGCCTTCGAGGGCGCCGGTCTGCTCGCCGACGGCCGACATCTCGATGGCGAGCTCGGGCAGCGTGTTCTCGTTGGAAAGCGCCGTGGCGAGCGTCTTGCCGGCCTCGAGGTCGGGCGTGGTGTTCGCGAGCGAGCGGCTCATGTAGTAGTTGCTCATGGACCGCGCCGTTACGCCGACGGCCCGCACGATGGGCAGGCCGGCGGTCATCATAACGCTCATGGTGCCAGCGTATTCGCTCGCGGCGTTCATGAGATTGATGCGCCCGATAACGGGCAGCTTTACCCCGATCTTCGACCATTTCAGGTGGAAGCTCTCGTTTCTCTTGGCGACCTGCACGCCGACAAACGCGGCGATTGCCACGACCGCGATGAGCCACCACCAGCTCGTCATGAAGTTCGACGCGTTCACCACGAACTGCGTGATGGCGGGCAGCTCCTGGCCCATGCCTTCGAAGGTCGACTTGAACACGGGGACGGCGAAGATCATGATGATGGCCACCACGATGACAGCGATCACGATGACGAACGTGGGGTAGATCATGGCGCTCTTCACCTTGGACTTCGTCTTGCTCGCCTGCTCGTAGTAGTCGCTCAGGCGGTCGAAGATGACGTCGAGCGAACCGGATTCCTCGCCGGCGCGCACCGATTCGATGAACGTCGTGGGCAACCCCGAACCGTGCTTCTCGAAGCTCGACGCCAGGCTGTAGCCAGCGGCGACGTCGTCGGCGACGTTGTTCATGAGCTTCTTGAGCGTTTTGTCTTCGGTCTGGTTCGCGATGAGCTTGATCGTATGCGTGATGGGAAGGCCCGCTTTCAGCAGGATGGAGAACTGCTCGCAGACGACGCCGAGGTCTTTCTCCTTGGTCTTGCGCGAGCCGATGCGCAGGTCGAGGTCGCGTTTGTCGTCGCCGGCCTCTTCGAGCTTCTGCACGATGAAGCCGCCGTCCTTCAACTGGCGAAGCGCTTCGTCGCGCGTGTTTGCCTCGAGAACACCGGTCACTTCCCCACCGGTTTCGGAGCGTGCAGTGTAATCGAACGTTTTCATGGGCTCATTATAGAACAGTGACGCCGCTGATTCTGCCAGATGCGGTCACATGCCGGCATCCCGAAAACAGTGACGCGCCTTGCGGCGCTGTACGGGCACCCCCCTGCTTCGCGGCGTCGAAAAGCGTGACGCGCCTTGCGGCGCTATTAAAGAACCCGCCGCTAGCGCGGCGGCGGCAAGCTCAAGAGCTTGCCCTACGGTGGGGCATGCGACGGTGTTAGCGCCAGATTAAATTAGCCACCCAAAGTCAACCTAAAATCGCCAATCCAGGGTCAAGGGAAAACGGCCAACGCGCCCGCTTCCAGCCCTACGCTGGTATACGCCAATACGCCAGTGTTAGGAGGACTATGGATAGAGAAAACGAACGCATCGGCCTTCAGGAGATTATAGACAAGGCCATAGAGGAGATGGCCCGCGAGGCGGGAGATTCATTCGAGCTAGACCATTTGAACCTTGCCGAGTTCTCGAGGAGAACGGGGCTTTCGCGGTTGAAGGCCCGCACCTTGAAGGCGAAGGGCTTCGTCGTGACGCCGCACGGGCGCTGCGGCATGAAGGCCGATACGACGGTGATCAGCGGGTTCGAGGGGGTGGTGAATGCTCTGCTGATGGAGGGCGTCACGAACTCCGAGGTCATCTTCGAGCGCATAGAGGGCCAAGGGTACAAGGGCGGCAAGACCACGGTGAAGAACTACATATCCTCGCACGCCGACCTCGTGCCCGCCAAGCGCAAGCTGGCGAAGGCGGACCCCCGGGGAAGCCGCGGCAAGCGATTCAAGACGAAGCCCGGCGAGAGCTACCAGATGGACTGGGGCTTCGTCAAGGTCGAGGACTGGTCCGGAGCCGAGTTCAAGATAGCGTGCTTCGCGATGGTATGCCACCACTGCGGCACCTGCTACGTCGAGTTCTTCCCGAACGCCCGCCAGGAGAACCTCTTCATCGGGATGGCCCGCGCCTTCACGGTGATGGGCGTGCCGGAGTACGTGCTCACGGACAACATGCGGAGCGTCACGACCGGGCGCGACATCGAGGGCAAGCCGATCTGGCAGGTGGACTACGCGGCCTTCATGGCTTGCGTCGGGTTCAAGACGAAGCTGTGCAAGCCGTACCATCCCTTCACAAAAGGCAAGGTGGAACGGCTAGTTTCTTACGTGAAGCACAATTTCGCGGCGGGCCGCAGGTTCCACAGCGCCACCGACCTGAACGCCCAGGCGCTAGAGTGGTGCGCCAAGCAGTCCGGGCGCTACCGCAGGGCCGTGGACTGCATTCCCGCCGAGGAGCACGCCGCGAAGTGCCTGCCCGCCGCAGCGGAGATCGGAAGGACGGAGGAGCTGGCGATGTACCTGTGCCCGCGCCGCCGCATCAGCTTCGACGGGTTCGTGAGCTACGAGGGGCGCCGCTTCGGCGTGCCTTACTGGTATCCCGGCAAGACATGCCGTGTGAGCAGGGACGGCGATTTCATCCACGTGTACGCCGACGACTTGTCGCGCGAGCTGGCGGTCCATCCCGTGACCTGGAGCCGCAAGGACAGCTTCTGCGCCGACCAGTACGCCGACGCCCAGCCGGTCGAGCTGCCGACCGCGCCGGTCACGACCGTGATCGCCCAGCTCGAGCCGCCGAAGGAGAAGCCGGGATTCGACAAGTTCGACTTCGAGGGGAGGCTGTGATGGAGGAGACGGCGATGGCCAACGCGGAGGCGCGCATCGACGCCACCACCACCGCGCTCTACAAGCGCGTCAGCGAGCGCGCCGCCTCCTTCGACGTGGGCCTATCCCCCGAAGAGCTCGCCGAGCTCGCGGTCCGCCTCGACATGGGGAGAGGCGAGCTGGCCGCGCTCGAGGCGGTCTTCACGTACCTGGCGGACAAGCACCACGACCAGGTGATAAGCACGCTGCTCAAGCTGAGCCGCCTTCCCCAGAAGGCGCCCAAGACCTTCGAGGGCTTCGACTTCGACCGCATACGCGGCCGGGACGCGGCCGCGCTGCGCAAGCTGCCGGCGCTCTCGAACCTGCACGCGAGGAAGAACCTCGCGTTCATCGGCCCGGGT
>JAFUBE010000482.1 GCA_017460365.1 Eggerthellaceae bacterium | reverse complement strand
TACCTTCTGAACGTAGCGCGCCGGGCTCGTAAAGTCACGACACCATTCGTCACACCGCGTCCGACCAGGGCTGGGCCGTCAAGACTTTGCGCCGCAACTGGAATAGAATTGGCCAGGCAAGTAACCTTATGCAAGGGAGGCCCGACCTCTTTTGCGAAGCTGCGAGGGAGTTTGATGAACGTCGTTCTCATAGAGCCGGAGATTCCGCAGAACACGGGCAACATCGCGCGCACGTGCGCCTGCACGGGCGCGACGCTGCACTTGGTCGAGCCCATGGGGTTCCGCCTCACGCAGCGCAACCTCGCCCGAGCGGGCTGCGACTATTGGGACGAGGTGGAGATTGTGCGCTGGCCGTGTGCCGACGAGTTCTTGGAGGCGCACGCGGCAGACGAGCTGCACCTGGTCACGGGACGGACCGACCGGCGCTACACCGATGCCGAATACGGCGAAGACGCCTACCTGCTCTTCGGCCGCGAGAGCACGGGGCTCGACCCGGCCATCCTCGACCGCTTCGCCGGCCGATGCGTCCGCATCCCCATGCGCGAGGGCCTGCGCAGCCTGAACCTCAGCAACGCCGTCGCCATCGCCGCCTACGAAGCTCTTCGCCAACAGGGATTCCCTCAGCTGGGCTGATTCGGTGGCTGAAAGGGCGGCGCGAGCGCTCCAGGAGCGCTTCGCGTTCCAATTCATACCGAAAATCTCATCCGATGGCAGCTACTTTTGGTGCGCGCGTTCATGCGTTTGGTTACAATATCAGAATCGCAACATCGAGCGAAAGGAATCGTGATTATGAACATCGTACTTCTGGGCGCACCGGGTGCCGGCAAGGGCACGCAGGCCGCCAAGCTCGTCGAAGAGTTCAAGACCCCGCACATCTCAACGGGCGATATGCTGCGCGCTGCCGTCGCCGCAGGCACTCCGCTCGGCCAGAAGGCGAAATCCTACATGGATGCCGGCGAGCTCGTACCCGACGACGTCATCATCGGGCTGGTCATCGACCGCTTGCAGGAACCCGACACCGACGTGGGCTTCATCCTCGACGGTTTTCCGCGCACGTCCGCCCAAGCTGTCGCGCTCGACGCCGAGCTCGGTAAGCTGGAGCGCCCGCTCGATGCTGCGCTGTGCATCGAGGTCGACCCCGAGGTCATCGTGAAGCGCCTGTGCTCGCGCCGCATGTGCCGCGACTGTGGCTACATCGGAAGCGAAGCCGACACGACTTGTCCGAAATGCTCGGGTGAAATGTACCAGCGCGACGACGACAACGAGACCACCGTGCGCAACCGCCTCGAAGTGTACGAGAAGGCGACGTCTCCGCTGATCGACTACTACCGCGGAAGCGAACTGCTCGTGCAGATCGACGGCGATCGCGACCCCGATATCGTGTACGCCGATGTGAAGAAGGCCCTCTCGCTGTAGGGCACCTCGTACAAATCGGTGAAACTCGGAGCAGAGGCCAGCCTCTGCTCCGTCTTTTTCTCGCTATAATTCCACCTGTGGCAGACACGGGGGGAAACATCATCGGGCATGCTCGCGCACTCATGGGCGCGCAAGGCGGTGCGCTCAAACGGGCGCTCATCGGCGCGGCGGTTGTATTCGCAATCGCGATACTGCTCGAGACGCTCCTGTTCAACATCAATTTCTTCCTCACGCGCGGCTACGACGAGACGAACCTCAACAGCCAGATCGAGCTCACCAAAGACCATCAGGGTTATTACCGGCTCACCGAGTTCCACCACGAGATGGAATTCCACGACCTGAACGCCGAGGTGCACAACATCCACCTCGATCTGGTCGATTGGCAGCCGGCTCAGCTGCTCACGTTCCGCATCCAGTTCACCGACGAGGCCCACCAGACTTACTTCGGCACGACCGAATACACCATCGGCGTGCCCGATGTGGCCGTGTCCACCGCTTCGTGGGAAAGCGAGTACATCCACCTGAGCCCTTCGGGTAAGGTCGGCAGCTTGAAGATCGAGCTCGTCGGCGATGACGTCGCGTACCCGGTGAAGGTGGCGGGCGTGTCGATCAACGCGCCCGAGCCGTTTTCGTTCAACGGCGCGCGGTTCGCCACCACGTTCATAGTGCTGTACCTGTGCTTCTTGTTCCGGCCGCGCTCGCGCATCTACCGCATCGGCATCGTGGAAGAGCCGGTGTTCACGAAGCGCGCCATCATCGCGGCGGTCGTGGTGGAAGTGTACCTCGTCTCGTCGTTTTTGCTCATGGGGTCGAACTTAGTCGGCGTTGCGTCGAAGACGTACAACTACGGCGCTTGGGACCAGGGGAGCATCGTGAACGTGTACGATGCCGCCGGCGACAACGCCCAGCAGTACGCGATGCTCGCCCGCGCGATGGCCGACGGGCATCTCTACCTCGACGTCGAGCCGCCGAAATGGCTCACCGACATGGACGACCCCTACGACAAGGGCGCCCGCGACGAGCTCGAGAAGGCCACCGGCGAGTCGTACCTGTTCGACACCGCGTACTACGACGGGCATTATTACGTCTACTTCGGCGTGGTTCCAGCGCTCATCTTCTACCTGCCGTTCTATTTGGTTACAGGAGCCGATTTCCCCACGGCCATCGGCGTGCTCATCGCCATGGTGGTGTTCATCTTGGGGTGCACGGCCCTGCTCGACCGGTTCGCGCGCTACCATTTCAAACGTGTGAGCTTGGGCGTGTTCCTGCTGTTGCAGATCCCGCTCGTGCTGTGCAGCGGTACGCTGTACCTCGTGAAGTTCCCGACGTTCTACTCGCTGCCGGTGATGTGCGGCCTGGCGTTTTCGGTGTGGGGGCTCTACCTTTGGATGCGCGGCCGTTCGAGCGAGCGACCGAGCGGCTGGTATGCGGGCGGTTCGCTTTGCATGGCGCTCGTCGTGGGGTGCCGTCCCCAGCTCATCTTCCTGTCGCTAATCGCGTTCCCGCTGTTCTGGCGCCGTTACATCACGCAACGCCGCTTGTTCACGCCGGCCGGCGCCCGCGAGTTCGCGTGCCTGCTCGCGCCGTACTTCGTCGTCGCGATTGGCCTCATGTGGTACAACTGGGCGCGCTTCGGCTCGCCGGGAAACTTCGGCGCGAATTACAACCTCACGGTTCACGATATGCCCAAGCGCGGCCTGTCGCTCGGGCGCATCGCGCCGGCGCTGTTCGCGTACTTCATCCAGCCGCCCACGGTCGATGGCACGTTTCCGTTCATCCTACCTGCGGTTTTCGATACCACTTTCATGGGGCAGACGGTTCGCGAGGTCACGTTCGGCGGCATTTTCGCGTGTTTGCCGGTGCTGTGGCTGCTGCCGTTCGCTCCGCCGTTCCTGAAGATGCGCTTCGAGCAGCGCTCGACCAACACGGTTGCCGGCGTCATCCTCATCCTGATCGTGAGCGGCGTGTTCATGGCGCTCTTAGATGCGGAGCTCGCCGGGATCTTGCAGCGCTACTACGCCGATTTCAGCTTCATGTTCCTGGCTGCCGTGGTGCTCATCGCGTTCATCGTGAACGAAAGCCTACCGCCCGATTTCCAGCCGACGCGCATCTTCCGCACTACGCTTTCGGTTTTGGTGGCTGTCTCTGTCGTGTACATAGTGCTGTTATGCTTCGTCCCCGAAACAGGTTGGTATTCCGACGTGTATGATTGGTCGTACCAAAACATCGTGGAAGCATTCGAGTTCTGGACTTAAGGGGGAAGTGCAGAAGTTGGGCCAATTCGCGTCGGACACGATCGGTCGCGCCCCGCAGGTTCGGCGCTGACGCGCCGCGGGCGGCACGAGTGCCGCCCCTACGGGGACGGGCGAACAGGTGACGAGCCTCTGTAGGGACGGCACCCGCGCCGAACCAGCGGGGGACGGGCGAACGGGCGATGAGCTCCCGTAGGGGCGGTACTC
>JAFUBE010000481.1 GCA_017460365.1 Eggerthellaceae bacterium | reverse complement strand
GACGGCAAGTACCAGCCGGCGTTCTTCGAAGACCTCGCCATGACCTTCACCGACGGAGGCTCCATATCGTTCGGAAGCGGTTATTCGTTCGGAAGCCGTCAAGAAGCGATTGCCGCCGTGGGCGACGCGGTGCTCTCGGCGTTCGAGCAATGCTATCCGGTGTGGAAATCGAACGGGTTCGATCCGTTCATGGAAGAATACAAATCCTGCAGTTACCTGCAGGGAAAGCACGTTCGCATGCAGCTGCTCAACGGAACCGCCATCGTTGAGGGCGTGGTCGTCGGCGTCGACGAAAACGCGCTTTTGCTCGTAGACGACGGAACCAAGGTGGTGCCCGTGAACAGCGGCGAGGCGCACGTGCTGTAAATGACGGTTGCGTGCCCCACTTACTGCCAGACCCAAAGTGGGGTAATTTCGCGGATTACGCTTCGAAAGAAGCGCATATCCTAAAAATTACCCCACTTTGGGTCTGGCAGTAAGTGGGGCACCGAGGGAAGGAAACGACATGACAAACATCGGCGACGGTTTCAAGAGCATTTTCCTGGCGGGTATTGGGGCTATGGCCTATACGGGCGAGAAGGGCAAGGAGATCATCGACCAGCTCGTCGAGAAGGGCGAGATCACGCTCGACCAGGGGCGCGAGCTCAACGCCGAGCTGCAGCACAAGGCGTCCGAGTCGACGAGCGGCCTGCGCGAAAGCGCCCTCGAGGCGGGCATGCGCGTGATGACGCCCGAAGAGCGCGTGCAGTTCGCAGAGGCTGCGGCAAGGATCGCGGCGGCGCAGAACGCCAAAGGCGAACCCGACGAGGCCGCCGAGTCCGGCACCGAGGCAGTTGCCGAATAGCGCGAAGGCGTTGAACCCATGCCGAGCAACACGCTGGTCAGGCATTTCTTCGGGCAAGGCACCGAGCTCGATCCCGAGGACCGCTTCGAACTGAGCCGAAAGACGCGCTCGCGAGGCCTGCGCGAAATAGCCTCCATCCTCATGAAGCATCATTTCCTGCGGGGCTTCACGCCCGTGGAGTTCCGCACGATGCTCGAAGATTTGGGCCCGAGCTTCGTGAAGATCGGCCAGACGCTTTCCACGCGATCCGAAATTCTTCCGCAGGCGTACTGCGACGAGCTCGCGAAACTGCAGACCGAATGCGATCCGCTGCCGTTCGAAGAAGTGAAAAAGGCCCTGTTCGGCATCTACCACGACGAGGAAGACCACATTTTCGCGAAGGTATACCCCGAACCGCTCGGCAGCGCATCGCTCGCGCAGGTGCACAAGGCGCAGCTCGCAAGCACGGGCGAAATCGTGGCCATAAAGGTGCAGCGTCCCGGTGTGCGCACCACGATGGCGCTCGACATCGATATCATGCGCATCATGGCGCGCCGGGTGCAGGCGTTCTCCAGCGCCGACCAGATGATCGACTTCTCGGAAGTGGTCGAAGAGCTCTGGCGCACGTTCCTGCAGGAGACCGACTTCTTGATCGAAGCCGAGAACCTGCAGCTGTTCCATCAGCTGAACAAAGACGTCGCCTTCATCGACTGCCCGCGCGTGTATCCCGAGCTCTGCAGCGAAAACTGCCTGGTCATGGAATACATCGAGGGCATTCCCATATCCGACCACGAGGCGTTGCTGCGCAAAGGCTACAACCTGCCCGAAATCGGCGAGAAGATGCTCGACAACTACGCCACGCAGATCCTCGACCACGGTTTCTTCCACGCCGACCCGCACCCGGGAAACATCATCGTGCGCGATGGAAAGGTCGTCTACATCGATTTGGGCATCATGGGTCGTCTGAGCCCGGCGGAGCGCGGCGGGTTCAACACGATCATTCACGCCGTCGGCCTGCAAGACCCCGGCAAGCTGAAAGATGCGCTGCTATCGTTTGCGGTCTCGCGGGACAACGCGGCCATCGACCATCCACGCTTGCTCGCCGACCTCGACTTGCTGCTTGCCACCTACGCATCGTGCGATTTGGCCGACCTCGACATCGGGCAGTTCTTGGCAGACGTGCTCGCCGTGACGCGCGTGAGCAAGGTAACGCTGCCGACATCGGTGGCGAACGTGTCACGCGGCATCGTCACGATGGAGGGAACCCTGGCCGACTTCATCGCCAACGACAACATCCTGAGCATCATCAACTCGCACATCACGCGCACATCTGACCCCATAGAAGCGGTTCAGGACTTGTTGCAAGACACGCTGCTCGAGATGCGCAAGGCCTCAGAAGGTGCGGCGCAGGCGGCTGCGTATTCGGGCGAGGCTTTGCGCATGCTCACGCGCGGCCAGCTGAAGGTGAACATGGAAGTGCTCGGCTCCGAAGAGCCTATCGCCGGCTTGTCGAAGATCATGAACCGACTCACGATCGGTATCATCATCGCGGGCCTGTTCATCGGCTCTGCACTCTATTCCCAGTTCAGCAACGAAGCCACCATCTGGGGCGTTCCCGTCATATCGTTCTTCGGCTTCCTCGGCGCGTTCATATTGTCTGTCTGGGTTATCGTCGACATCTGGCGAAAGTAAACCGTCTGCCAAAGCCTCCCGACTCACCCAAGAGCGCGTTCGAGATCGCGGATAAGGTCGCGCACGTCTTCGATGCCGACCGACAGGCGCAGCAGGCGCTCGTCGATGCCGAGCTTCTCGCGCAATTCGGGAGCCATGGCGCCGTGCGTTTGCATGAGCGGGAACGTCATGAGGCTCTCGACGCTGCCGAGGCTTTCCGCATACGCTATGACCTCGATGCGCTCGAGTGCCTTAAGCACGCGCTCGGCCACGTCGACGCGAAACGAGATCATGGAGCCGAAGCCGCTCGTTTGCGCGCAGCTCAGCTCGTGTGCGGGGTGTTCGGGGTCGCCCACGTAATAGACGTCGGTCACGTGCGGGTGCCCTTTCAGGAATTCGGCGATTGCAAGCGCGTTTGCCTGCTGACGTTCGAGCCTAACGCCGAGCGTCTTCAGGCTGCGCAACATGAGCCAGCTGTCGAACGGCGACAAGAGCGCCCCTTCCGACATCGTGATGTTGAAGAAATCCTGTATGAGCTCGCGGTCGCGGATGACGATGAACCCGGCGGTCACGTCGTTGTGCCCGCAGAGGTATTTCGTGCCCGAATGCACGATGATGTCGGCCCCGAAATCGAAAGGCCGTTGGAAATACGGCGTAAGCAGCGTGTTGTCCACGACGAAAGCGATGCTGCGCTCATGCGCGATGTCGCTTACCGCGCGCAAGTCGACCACCTTCATCGTGGGATTCGTCGGCGTCTCGACGAAGAAGAACCGCGTATTCGGCCTGATGGAGTCGCGCACTTCTTCAAGGTCGGTGAAGTCGATGTAGTCGAACTCGAGTCCGTAGTGCGCGTAGAAATCGGAGAACAAGCGGTACGTTCCCCCGTAAAGGTCGTCGCTTACGAGAAAATGGTCGCCTGATTCGCAGAGCTTCAGAAGGCCCGATATGGCCGACATGCCGCTCGCAAACGCCCACGCCTTACAGCCGCCTTCGAGCAGGGCCACGGTGTTTTCGAGCTCGAGTCGCGTCGGGTTGCCGCAGCGGCTGTACATGAAGCCGGTCGAGCCGTAAAAGCTCGGGTGCGCGAACGTCGACGACATGTGGATCGGCGTGCTCACGGCGCCTGTTGTCTCGTCTCGTCCGCAGTATCCGTGAACGAGGTTCGTCGTGATGCCGCGATCGGCCCGGGCGCTTGCGTCGATTCCACCCAAACCTTCGATGAACTGAGCTTGTTCTTCGAGCGTCCCTTCGATCATGTGCACCCCTTTCCGTTTGGAAACGATGCTATCATCTCGGCATAGCCCCTGTTCATACGCCTATTTCATGACGGGATATCGAGCGAGCATATAACGACTGCGCAATTTGCGTATTACAATGGTTTAAGCCCCGCTAACCGCCGGGCGCGGAACTGCCCCACTTACTGCCAGACCCAAAGTGGGGTAATTTTCAAGAGAATATAAATCAGAATAAT
>JAFUBE010000480.1 GCA_017460365.1 Eggerthellaceae bacterium | reverse complement strand
GGCTCGAGGATGTCGATGAGGCGCTTGTGCGTACGCATCTCGCACTGCTCGCGGGAATCCTTGTTTCCATGCGGCCCCTTGATGACGCAATACAGGTTGCGCTCGGTGGGCAGCGGAATGGGACCGGATACTTTGGCACCCGTCTTCTGCGCCGTGTCGACGATGAGCTTCGTGGACTGGTCCACGATCTCATGGTCGTAGCCCTTCAGGCGAATGCGAATCTTCTGATTAGCCACTTTCGTTTCCTCCAATAATCTGGGCTTGGCGCTTTACGCGTTGCCGCCGGCCTTGCTGATGATTTCGTCCTGAACGCCCTTCGGCACCGGCTCGTACGAATCGAACTGCATCGTGTACATGGCGCGGCCCTGCGTGCCGGAGCGAAGGTCGGTCGCATAGCCGAACATGTTGCCGAGCGGCACTTTGGCGGTGACGGTCGTCGTGTTGCCACGGCTTTCCTGGCCCTGGATGAGGCCGCGTCGGCTCGGGATATCGCCCATGACGAAGCCGAGGTACTCTTCGGGCGTTTCGACCTCGACGGCCATGACCGGCTCGAGGATGACCGACTTGCCGCGGCGCAGCGCTTCCTTGATCGCCATGGAGCCGGCGACCTTGAAGGCGGCCTCGGAGGAGTCGACCTCGTGGTAGCTGCCGTCGATGAGCTCGACGCGCACGTCCTCGACCGGGAAGCCGGCCAGAACGCCGGAGTTGAGCGCTTCCTGAATGCCCTTGTCGACGCTGGGGATGTACTCCTTGGGCACCACGCCGCCGACGATCTTGTTCTCGAACTTGTAGCCCTCGCCAGGCTCGGCCGGGTACATGTTGATGACGACGTCGCCGTACTGGCCGCGGCCACCGGACTGGCGGACGAACTTGCCCTGCACGTTCATGGCCGGCTCGGTGGCCTTCTCGCGGTAAGCGACCTGCGGCTTGCCAACGTTCGCCTCGACCTTGAACTCGCGCAGCAAGCGGTCGATGATGATCTCGAGGTGAAGCTCGCCCATGCCGGCGATGATGGTCTGGCCGGTCTCCTCGTTGGTGGACACGCGGAAGGTCGGGTCCTCTTCGGCGAGCTTGCGCGGCGCGTCTTCGAGCTTCGTGCGATCGCCCTTCGACTTCGGCTCGACGGCGATGTCGATGACCGGGTCGGCGAACTCCATCGACTCGAGGATGACCGGATGGGCCTCGTCGCACAGCGTGTCGCCCGTGCCGACGTCCTTCAGGCCGACGACCGCGACGATATCGCCCGCGGAGATCTGGTCGATGTCGAGGCGCTGGTTCGAGTGCATCTGCAGCAGGCGGCCGATGCGCTCCTTCTTGTCCTTCGTGGCGTTGATCACGTAGCTGCCCGAATCGAGCGTGCCCGAGTAGACGCGCAGGTAGGTGAGCTTGCCGACGTAGGGGTCGGTCATGATCTTGAACGCAAGCGCGCTAAAGGGCGCTTTCGGATCGCTCGGGCGCTCTTCCTCGGCGTCGGTGTCGGGGTTCACGCCCTTGATGGCCGGAACGTCGACCGGGCTCGGCAGGTACTCGACAACCGCGTCGAGCATCTCCTGAACGCCCTTGTTCTTGTAGGACGAACCGACGAACACCGGGTGCAGCTTGCACTCGATGGTGCCCTTGCGAATGGCGGCTTTGAGCTCTTCCTCGGTGACGGGCTCTTCCATGAGCACCTTCTCCATGAGCTCGTCGTCGCAGTCGGCGGCAGCCTCGAGAAGCTCCTGGTAGCGCATCTCGGTTTCCTCGACGAACTCGTCGGGAATCGCGTCCATCTTCTCGGGGTAGGTCATGCCCTTGTCGTCGGCCTTGAAGTC
>JAFUBE010000479.1 GCA_017460365.1 Eggerthellaceae bacterium | reverse complement strand
TTCGCCATGGAAAAGGGAGTCTTTCCCCAGGAGAGGGAAAAAGCAATCGACGGGATAGCACACGGCGGGCTTTTGCTGGCAACCAGCGCGGAGCAGATCGAGGGCGATAGCATCGAAACCATAGAGGTTAGCCTATTGCCGAGGGGCAAGGGCGAAGCGTTGCCGGATGGCGAACCTTTCGAGGGATTTAGCTTTTACCTGATGAAAAGCCAGGAAACGGGGAGTTTCGCAACTATCGAAGATTTGCTGTTGGGGCTTGGGGTAGTCGCAACTATCGAGGTATTCGCAAGGCGATACAACGCGAGCGACGCAGACTACAGCATGGAGCAAATTACGAACGAGGTTATAGAGAGCATACAGGCCGAGACGAGCAAGCTAGCCATACCATCGTTTACCGCTCATCCGATATCAAACGCCGATTTTCCCATTGATAAAATTAACTCGAATGTCTGGAAGCTCTTAGAGGACGCAACGCCCGGACAATACGGCTTTGACCTCGGAGGTAATTTCGTAGCGGTCGATGAAACTACCGGCTTTATTGACGTCGATTACAACATGGCAAGCCAGAAAGACAAGGCCATAAGCAGAAACGTGCCTGTCACATACTGTATAGATTTTTCGGGCTTGGAAGATTCGATTACCAAAAAGCTGGAACCATATGACAAGCGTGTTTGTATCGCTGTTGCCGCGCTCTTTAATGCGGGATACGAGGTCATGACGCTTCAACAAATTTATAACGCTATGGGAAAATCCGGGGGAGCCGGTAAGTCGGTAAAAAAGAAGATAAACGATGCTTTAACAAAGCTAAAAGGCGCAAACCTTCATCTGGACAATACCCAAGAGGCCGATACCCATAACCGAATCACATTTAAGTACGACGGTAGCGTAGTTCCCATGGAACGAGTACAGGCAATCGTTAACGGCAACTTGGCAGAGAGCGCCGTGCATGTTTTCCGCGAACCTCCGCTAATAAGCTTTGCTCGCGAACGTAAGCAAATAACAACAGTTCCGATTAGATTATTCGACTCGCCGCTGAGCAACACCAGCGCAAACATTCGCCTTGAAGATTACCTAATGGAGCGCATTGCGCGAATAAAGAAAGACGGGAGCAAGACGAGTAACAAAATACTCTTTGCAACGATTTATAAAAATACGGGAATAAAGACAAAGAAACAGAAGCAGCGCGCGCCCGAAAAGATAGAAAGGCTTTTGGATCATTACAAAGATTGCGGTTTTATAACGGGTTACAGCATCGAACATGATGGCGTGAAAATCTTCTACTAGACCGTTTTTGAGAGTGGTCACCATTTTTCTTCGCCTTATGAGGTGCAGGAAAATGGTGGCCGATTAAAGATATACAGTTTTCCAACACCCCAGAATTTTTGTCCCCCTACCCCAGAATTTTTGTCCCCCTACCCCAGAATTTTTGTCCCCCTACCCCAGAATTTTTGTCCCCCTCAACTCGAAAACAGGGCGTTTGAACAGGCGTTTTACAACCTCGAATCTTGAATAAGGTTTTATAAGGCTCTTAATGGCCTTATAACGGCTACGCTGCCCGCCTTTACGGGCGGGCGCTACGCAGAGAAAATCGCGAGCAAGCCAACCAAGACAAGAAAGAAAGTTATTCACTATGGGCGATTTCGAGACAGTCAAGCAATCCGCATCGCTCCACGACTTCGCGGAGCAGTTCCTAGACAAGAGCAGGGGCGGCATGTGGTGCTGTCCGGCATGCGGGAGCGGCGCGCATGGGACGCGCAACAGCGACGGGGCGCTATCGATAACGAGGGACGGCAACCATTGGCAGTGCTTCAGCTGTCACGCCCAGGGCGATGTGTTCGACCTTGCGGGCATCGTCTGGGACATTCCAGATCACGACAAGCGCGGGCGGTTGGAGGCCGTGGCGGATTGGGCTGGCGTGCGGATCGGGAGCGCATCGAGCCAGGGCGCAGGAGCCCGTTTCAACGATCGCGCCGAAAAGAGCCCGGGGCGCGCGAAACACGCCGAGGATTTCACGGAGGGCAGGCGTAAGGAGGCCTCATACATCGAGGCAATGAGGGCGAACATAGACGACCCCGAGGCCGTTTCATACCTGGTGGCGCGTGGCTTCACGGTCGAGGATGCGAGGGCGGAGGGTTTGGGCTACGACCCGGAACGGCGGCGGCTGGTCATACCGTGGCGCGGCGCTGACTGGTACCACGTAGACCGCGCGATATCTGACGATAAGGGCAATAAGTACCTAAAGCCGAAAAGCGACCAAGTAGGGGGGCAACCGCTCTACAACCCGGGCGCGGCGAGGGGCAAGGCGTTTTTCATCGTGGAGGGCGTGCTAGACGCCATAGCCGTTCACCTTTGCGGATACGAGGCCGTCGCGGTCGCGTCATCGACCATAAGCGAGCGCAACTTGTCGGAACTCGCGGCGGCTATCCCTTCCGGCGTTGCCGGTGGCGTCGCGGTCATCATGCTCGACAACGACCAGGCGGGCAGGGACGGAACGGAGAAGGTACGCGCGGCGTTCGAGTCGACGGGCATAGCCTACACGATCGCGGAAGCGGGTGAGGGTATGCCGAAAGACGCGGCGGAATGGTACCGGGCGGACAAGCCAGGGCTTCGCGCTTTCCTCGGGGCTGCTCACGACCGGGCGCGGGAGGTCGCGGCAGAGGCGCGGGAGAGGGCTTACCGGGCGGCTATGAGTAGGTTCAGGGCGCTAGATCCGGCGAGTGTCGCGGCTGACATATTCACGCTAACCGACTTCGAGGAGCCGACGAAAACGGGGATAGAGGCGCTTGACGATATCCTGGACGGCGGCTTGCGTTCCGGGCTTTACGCGCTGGGGGCGGTCTCATCGATGGGAAAGACGACGCTGGCGGTTCAGGTTGCGGACTACATAGCGGAGCACGGGCGCGGCGTGCTATTCGTCACGATCGAGCAGAGCGCGAGAGAGATCGCCTCTAAAAGCCTATCGCGGCTCACGCGCACATTGAACGCAGGCGGCTACAACGTCGTTACGTCAACGGAGGCGCTTAGCGCGTCGAGGCGGGCGCGCTGGGGGGATCAGCAGACGAGCGCTTTCCTCAAGGCGTGCGAATACTACGCGGGCAAGATTGCCCCAAGGCTCAAGATTCTCGAAGGAACGAAGCAGCCGAGCGTTTCGGACGTTGAGGTAGTCGCAAAGATCATGATGGAGCACGACGGGGAGCCGCCCGTTATCTTCATCGACTACCTGCAGCTATTGGCGGCGAGCAGCGAACGGGACACGGACAAGCAGGCCATAGACAAAAACGTTATGCTTCTAAGACAGCTTGCGCGCGATATGAGAACGCCCGTGATTGTCATCAGCAGCCTTAACCGCAACAGCTACAGCGAGGGCGTTACGATGGACTCGTGGAAGGAAAGCGGAGCGATTGAGTATGGGTGCGACGTTTTGCTGGGCTTGCAGCCGCAGGGCATGCGCGACAAGCTGGAAAAAGCGGGCGAGATCAAGGCGCGGCGCACGGCTGAATCAGAGCTGAGGAAGCACAAGGCCGGGTATGAGCGCGCTTGCGAGCTGGTTGTGTTGAAGAACCGCAACGGGCGAACGCCTGACGATGGAATACCGCTGACCTTCAAGCCGCTATCATCCCTCTACGTCGAGGGCGAGAAGGAGCACCAACAGGTGGGGCGTTACATGGGATAGGCCGAAAACGGGGCTTAAAAGGGATTGTACGAGCCGTTTTGAGGGCAAAGGCGGCGAGGGGCAAAGTAAACGCCCCTCGTCTTGTTTCGGGCGTCTGTTGCTGTCACGGCGCTTCGAGGGGCGGCGCTAACAGGCGGTGCGGTTGGCTTTTCCAAACCTGGCTGGCGGCTGTCACGATCCCTTAGACCAGTTCCGCCAAGGGACTTTAGCCGCGCTTTATGCGAGCCGTTAAAGGATTGCAGCGTCGCAACGGGGAACCGCTCACATACTGCAGTTGCCGATATGGGGCGGGTTGCTTCTGATTCAGCGGCATGGCCACCCGGTTGGCTATGCCGCCCGTCGAATAAAAGGGCTCTGACCCGCACCGTAGCCATTCAGGTGGCTACAGGTGCGATGAATCCGCGCGGCTGTTGGCTTGAGTGTCCGACACGCTGGCGCTCGGTGCTTGCGTTCCAGCGACGCTGCGGGGCGCATCGAACCCCGGGCGATGAGCAGCACAAGCCTGGGCGTTTCCGATTTCCGCCAACCTTTCCGGCACGCCGGAAATGGCAGTATAGCCGCATCGCGGCGTGCGCTGTCCGACAGCGCCTATCCTGCAGGTGATTCATGCGGGCGCGTCAAGGCACGTACATACGCGCGGGCGCGTTGTGCTACCTGATCTCATTTAAGCGACCGTAGGGAGCGGATACCTTCGCCAGAAGGTATTAAATGCTATATCACCCGTGATATAGCCCGTAGCGCAAGCCGGGGAAACGTGGCATCCACGCTTGAAGTGCGCAGCACTTTTGAAAACATGGTTGCCTTAGACGCATGTGTTGCAGCAGTTGCAGAGTTGTCTGCACTGGTGCGTTTGCATACTAGATTTCCCCAGAAGTCGCGCGCTCGATACCCTCCGAAAAAGACGGGAGCTATAGGCCGTGTCACCGCGCGCGTTTCCACGACCGATGCGCGGCGGCTGGCTGGCGTAGCAAGTAGCCTATTGCGTGTACACGCAATAAAGGGCGGCGGTTTCACCGCCCATGCGCTGCGGGCGGCGCTGGCATTCGTTGCGCGTCTGAGCGCAACCGGGCAACGGCGCAGCCGTTGGCAACTTGTCGGACGGGAACCAGCCCGTATTACAAGTTGCGACACTCGTGACCCCCTCCGAATCCGAATGAAATCGGATTCGTTAGCGGGGTCTTCCCATCCTGTTTCATATTCCCTTCGAGGTTTTCCACACACCAAAAAGCCGTGCCAAAACTTGGACGAGGCACGGACGAGCGCCCTTGTCGGATTGGCGCGGAAATCCAAGGAAATCCCCAGCTCGCGGCATGGATGCGGGTTTTCCACAGCCGCGCACATAGCAAAGAACAAGTGATTCTTTTCCAAATGGCGATGCGGAGCGCCTTTAAGGTATTCCGTCATGGTGTCCGTGACGGTGACCGTGATGGATCGGGGAAGGCAACCGATACCGCTCCAGGGAGGGACGCGAACAGGCGCGGCGCTTTTGCTCACGCTCGGGATCGTTGGCGGGCTTATTCAGAGATTCAAACGTACTTGCAAACAAACGTATAATAAGGACGTTTTCAGCCCTCGTGCCTCACTCGTCCTTACCGGGAAAGTCGGCGGCAAGTTGGCTAACACCGTCTGAACTGCTGAAACCCGAAAAGAGGATAGCTCTTGGCTTGCAACGCGAAAATAAGATTTCAGCGGGTGAAAGAGGCTGTATCCCGCTTGCATGACGTGCAACTGCTCATCATGAACGATTGCGAGGATTGGAGGCCGCAGACCGCGAGGGCGCGGCGGCAAGTGCCAGACCCCACGGCGAACGCGGCCATTTACCACGTTGACGAGATAGAGCAGCTAATGGCGGCTCTGCGCGCCGAGGAACGGGAGCTGTTGCGCACGATCGGCGCGGCGCTCGTCATCGTCCAGGGCGTGCGGGACGGGCTGGGGGACAAGTACGCCGACGTTTTGGAATGGCGTTACATCGATTGCCGGACGTGGAACTACATACGCGATGAGTACGGGGTCAGCAGGCAAACCGGGAACCGCCGCGCTAACGTCGCTTTCGATTGGGTGGACTCGGTAGGGGTGACGCGGATACTCGCGGGAGATCTCCAAATCTGATTACCAGGCGCTTCGACCTGTTGCACCCAGAGGGCGCGCGGCTGGTCACTTCGGGTTTCGCCTGTCGTATTTCTTCCGGCAATTGTCGTTGCAGTACTCGCGCGGAACCCCTCGGGCTTTCCTGTTCGCGACTATCGGAGCACCGCAGTACTTGCAGATGACGATACGCTTTTCAGCTATGCCCAGGGCGAAGTCAGACCACAGGGCGGACAGGCCGATAGGCGATACCAGCCAATAGCCAACATCGAACCTGAAAAGGCTGCTGACGCTTTCGGTATGCAGCGCCAAGAGAATGTCGGCGATGTTGGCGGCGATACCTTCGGGGTTTTCGCCTGCAGCCCTTACGATCATTTCCGAATCGTCCCAAAACTCGACGTCAGACCACGCGCCGCCCTCCGCGAACGCCAGGAAATCGCGCCGCATGTCGTGGGACTTGCCGCAAAGGGCGTGACCCGTGTCTAATCCCCTTTCGGCGCTCGCGGCGTCATCGTCACAGAATAGGAACGTTCCGCCGGGAAAGTCCCCCTCAATGTCGATGTTCGGAATCGGCGAGGGAAAGTCATACGAGGCCATACCGCCCGCGTTGGCGCTGAACGCGTCGAGGAGGCGCGCGTCGCCCTCGCGGTTTAGCTTCTCCCGGTACAGGGTGCAGAAAAGAAAGCGCTTGTACCAGTAGCTTTCCCCCAAGTCGATATGCAGGAACGCGCCGCCTTCCACGATCTCCAATCCATCGACGCGCCCAAGGTCGCTTTCCTCCGGCTTGCGCCCGCTCTTCGAGCAATCGCCGTAACCGCCAAACACGGCAAGCCGCTTGCACGCCTCCATCACCGAGCGCATGGCGTCGTACTCCCGCGCATCGTCGCATATAAACAGATCGCGCGCCCCCCTATCGCAAGGCAACAGGCGGTAGTCCTTCATGAACTGCGATTTCTTGTCTATCGCCTTTTCATCCTCGAATTGCTGGCATAGCCCGCTTTCAATCTCTATCGGCTCCCCCAGGCTGTCGGCTATCGCTATGTATCCCATTCGATGACCCTCAAACATCCTTGCTACGAGACGTATAACAAGGAAATTATAAACCTAGAATCTTTATAAGAGCTTTGCACGGCAAACATTCGAAGCGGAAAGAAGGCGGCTAATGCTTGTCATGACGGTCGTTAGGAAGGACAAGGGAATAACCCAGACGGGGCTATCGAACCTTACAGGGATAGCCGAGCCGCAGATAAGCGCATTGGAGAACCAGCACATATTGCCCAGCGTCGGATGGCAACGGCGCATAGCGGACGCGCTTGGCTGGGATCGCGAGCCCGCAGCGCTGTTCGATGAAGTGAGCGTTTAACGGGGCTGGTCGGTTATGGGAATCGGCGAGATATACGCGCTCGTGTACGCGAACAAGGCGCGGACGGTCGTAGCCTCTGCGTTCCGCCGCGCCCTTGGCATCCCGAACCCGCCGACACGCGGCAGGGTTTCGGTGCGTCGCGACAGGTACAGAGGAACCGCGCGCGCCATGCGGCAGCGTTACGGCGTGAGGCTGTGAGGGTCGATGGGCGGCTGGATCGGCACACGTCGGGCGGCAGAAGGAGCCGCGTGCGAATCATCGAACAGCGCTGCGGTTCGGTGTGCGGCGCGCCCCGCAAAGGTCGTGGCAGGTTTCAAGATGAAATTTCGCAAGGCGGTAAAGAGGGATAGGGCAACCGCGAACAAGAGCGCATACAGGCGCGGACAGGCGAAGGGCGAAGGGCTGACGCAAGAGCGCCGCGCCGCTATCCGCAAAACATCACGGCAGGGGGTTTGACAAGTGGCTATGAGGATCGACGTTAAAGGCAGCGACGATGTAGTCAAGGAGCTGCACAAGATCACGCGCGGCGCGGCGATGGCGGCGCGTGACACGATGCTTTCCATGGGGGCTAGGAAGTCAGCCGGTGCCAAGACGGCTGCAGATCAAGAGGCCAGGAAGATATACAACATCAAACAGGCTGACATTTACGGAAAGTACAAGGGGCATACGGAAACCGGGAGCGAGACGGTTGCGGGCGTGAAGATACCCTCTTTCCGTCTCGAGTTCGAGCAAAGGGGAACGTTCACGCCTGTTCATTTCGGAATGAAGATGAGCGGGCGCGGGCGAAACAAGACGGTGAAGTGGCAACCGCTGAAAGCTGGTGGATTAGTCCCGCTCAAATCCTCGAAGGGCTTCCCCGTGTTCCTGGCGGCTCCAAAGGGCGTGATGCTCCCGTGGGCGAGGCTGCAGCAGAAATCATGGGTAAAGGCGAGGGGGAAGGGCAGCGGCTATCGCGGCACAGGATGGAAGCACCTTCCAGTCGAAGTGATCCACACCCACCTGTCTACGCCCCAGATGATCGATAACGAGAAGGTCGACCCGAACAAGCGTAGCGAGATCGAGCGGCGCATGGAAAAGACATTGGACGAGAAGATGAAAAAGTACCTCAAATGATGAGGCGAGTGGACAGAAGCCAAGGTGAGGGAGGAAAAGCGCCGGGTAGGTTCTTTCAGCGCTCCTTTTCGCTATGCGGATATGCGGCGCAAAATTCCTCTAGGTTCGAGGTTCGAAATTCGGACTTTACCACTTTCCCGGTTGCCTCGCGCGCGGCTGAATTATCGCGCGTGCGCGCGCGAGTAAAGCGAGTGAAACGGAACTTTACCACTTTACCGGGCACGCCCGTGAGGGCGCTTGGAAGATAAGGGGGGCTCATGGCAGCAGACCAAGCAACCATACCCGAGATAGCGGAGCGCTTGGGGCTTTCAAGGCGAGCGGCTACGGTTTTCATCGTGGCGCGCTTTCCCGACTTGGATATTTCGCCCGACATGCGGCAACGCATCAGCAGGCACAGGGACGCGGCCATGTCGCGCGGCGCGCTCCCAGAGAATCCGAATAACGGCGGGAGGTAGAGCGCAATGGTGACATACGAGCACCTAGCGACCACGCCAGAGATAGCCGACGATCTCGGGCTAACGAGGCAGCAGGTCGTGAACCTGATAAAGGACGGAACGTTAACAGCCGTGAAGGACGATAAAGGGCGCTACAGGCTGGACAGGAAACAGGCGCGTGCCCAGTACGCGGCTAAAAAGCGCTTCGAGTTTTCCAGCCGATGGCCTGATAGCTCGAAACCGGGCTACTCTGCGCACGACCTCACCCCGCAAGAGTGGCTTTCCATCGTTACCGAGGTAGATAGCTGGTATGACTGGGGGGCGCGCGTCGAGCTGCACAATTGCGCTTACAGGATTTCGCAAAGGGTTTGCGAGGTTGACGGGCTACCAGATAACGCGAGACCCGAAATAACCGCCGCGATAAGGGAAGAGATCTATTCGAGCCTAAAGGCGCTCGAAACCTTCGACGGCACCATATGCGCGGACATGCCGCAGCGTGAGGCTTGCCCGCGCTTCGGTTGCGCCGAGACGTGCGAAGTGCTCGAAAACGGCGGGGACTGCTACGGGAACGGCGGAGACTCCGAGGCGCTTTGCTTCGCCGAGGTTATCCACTTCGCGGAGTACTTCGAGGAATCGGACACTTTCAAGCTTCACGACCCGATAAACCCAGACGCATTCGGGGGCGATGACGATACCGGGGAGAGCGACCGGGGCGGGACGGGCGCACCTGTGGGGGTGTAGGGCTATGGGGGCAAGAAAACAGGGCTTGCCGCCATAGTGCCCCGGCAAGATCGCGCCCCTGGTTGCCGGCGACGATAGCGCGGCGGTTATAGCGGGGTAGATCGAGCACACCTACGCCGGGAGGCACGGCGAAAGACCAGGCAGAGACAAGAGAGAAGAGGTATAGACAATGCCGAACACAAGCCACAGCCCCGTGACGCACTACGCGGGGACAGGCTCCAAGGTGGGAGCCTACGACAAGATGCGGGACATGGCCGCGAAGGGCGAAGCGCGGGAGTTTTTCGAGAAGCACCGGGGGGAGACGGAAGAGCAGCAGGCTGAGGCGGCATACAAGCACCTTTTGGGCAAGTCCGCCAAACCCGGCAAGACGGGCGGCGCAACCGCGCCGGAGGCGGGGGGAGCAATGGGCAAAGAGGCCCAGAAAGCGGCTCTTATCAAGGCCCTGAACGAGAAGAACGGGCAAGCCCAGGCGGCGGCGCAGCCGTCCCAGGGAGCGCAGGCGGGCAATTCGCCCCAGGCGTTCGTCCCCTTCATGCTTCCCGCTACCCGCGTAACCAAGCTGAAAGAGGCGGCGGAGTGCTTGAAGGAGATAGCCAAGTTCGCCGACAACGACGAAGCGCTAAAACCGAGGCGAGCGCCGCAGCCAATCGCGCAGGAGACGCTAGAGGGATACACCGACAAGCGGCTAGAGAGCGTTAACAGCAGCTGGGACGGACACCAGGAATCGAGGGAGGTTTTCGAGATAAACGCCTGCATATCGGCGCTGAAAGAGGCGGAGGGCTGGGACGTTGCCCGCGACCTGATAGGCCGATTGGAGGCGCTGAAAGAGGCCGACCAGGCGGCGCAGGAGGTCTACAGCGACAACAAGAGGCGCGCGGGTGCCGAGCTTTCACGGCGCAAGGCCGAGCGGGAGCGCGAGAAGCGCAAGCGCGAATACCTGAAAGAGAACTACCTGGAAATCATAGAGGCGCTTCTAACCGGGGCGGACAAGTCCGAGATAGTCGCGACGCTCGAAAACCCGCCCGAGGCTTCGGAGAGCGTCGAGACAAGAACAATCTTCGCGGACGGCTCCATTTAGCACGCAGCGCCTGATGGCACGAACCCGCGCGCCCACGCGCGTTACATCGATCTATGTGGCTTGCCGCTCCCGTACGGAGGCGGCGTACTTTCGGCGGTGCGCCGCTTTCCATTTCCACGACCGTAAGAGGCGGCGCGGGAGCGCCCGAGGGCATGGCGTGCCAACCAGGGCGGCAACCCGTGCGCGCCGCCGCCCTGGTTGGCACGGATAAAAGACGATCGGGAAGAGATCGCGGGCGCTTGCCGCGCACTCCCGGCCATTCGGAGCGACCGGGCGCGGCTTTCGCCTTGCGGCGGGCGCTCTATTTCAGCGGCAGCAGGACGGAGGCGGCGCGGTACGGCGCGGTTTGCGGCTTTCTGGTACGGAAACCCGCTAAAGCGCGAAACGGCGCGCAGAATCGATTACAGCGGCCAATCTGGGGGCGCTTCGCGGGCGCGGCGTTGCTTTCCCGCTTGCCCTCCCATGGTAGAATCACGCCCAGGCGTGGCGGCATAGTCCGACGCGGGCGGCGCTTTCCTTACGGAGGTGTTGCCCTTATGTTTGAACGAGTGATTTTCATTTTGGCCGCTCTTGCGACCATCGGCGCGTTCCTCATCGAGGCGTGGCGAGCGTGGAAGGATTACCGGGAGAGCAGAAAACGAGCGGATGACCTGGAAAAGCAATCAGGCCGGTAGTGGCTTACCGACCTGATTAGAAACTGACCAGCGCCGCCCGTGGGTGCCTTACAGCTAACGGGCTTTGCCGACACGCCGATTATAGCAGCTTTCAGACGGCGCGAAAACGCCGAGACGGGCAGATTGCCCACACGTTAACCAAACGGGGCGCAGAATCGATTACAGCGGCCAATCTGGGGGGCTTTACCGGCTTTTACCGATTGAAGAACGGAGTTAAACGTTACGTTGCTGCCGCGCCGATTGAGCCGGCGCGGGGGGGTGTATCCTCTTACCCGTTTCGAGAGCGAACTTTCAGGCGGGCGGAGGCTTTCACGTGGCGGACATTCAGGCGGCGCAACGCCAGATAGGGCTTTCGAGGGATGACGTTTACCGGGCTTTCGCGCGCGACCTGGACGTTACCGAAAAGACGCGGCAGACCTACGCGCGCAACATCAGAGCGTGGCGCGCTTTCCTCGATCGCGAGGGAATAGCGGAGACGGAGGCCACGCGGGAGACAGTTCTAGCATACCGGGAGCGATTGCAGACCGATGGCAAAAGCGCCGCGACGGTAAACGCCTACCTCTGCGCCGTGAGGGCGTTCTATTCCTGGCTCGAATCGCGCCGGATGTACCCGAACATAGCGGCGGGCGTGAAAGGGCGGAGGTTGAGCGCCAACAGCCCGAAAGACGCGCTGACGCGTGAGCAGGCTGCGGAAATGCTGGCACAGCAGCCCGGAACCCTGGCGGAGCTGCGCGATTTCGCAATGGTAAACCTGATGATTAGGCGAGGGCTTCGCACGGTGGAGATCACGCGCGCGGATATCGGGGACTTGCGGCAGGTGAACGGCGAGGCGGTTCTATACGTGCAGGGCAAGGGATACGCTGACAAAAGCGATTTCGTGATACTCAACGGCGCGTGCCTGAAACCAATAGACGCATACCTTGAGGCGCGGGGGGTGTCAGACGATGACGCGCCGCTGTTCGCGTCGATAGGGAACCGCAACCGGGGCGGGCGCATGACCACGCGCACGGTTTCGCGGATAGTCAAAGACGCGATGAGGCGCGCGGGCATATCGTCGGGGAGGCTCACAGCCCACAGCTTGCGACACACGGCGGTAACCTTCGCGCTTTTGGGCGGCGCTACGGTGCAGGAGGCGCAGGCGATGGCGAGGCATTCGAGCGTTCAAACTACGATGATCTACGCGCACAACCTGGACAGGATGGCGGCGGGTGCCGAACACTCGATAGACGCCTACCTGTTGGGAAGCGGTGCGAATACACGCTAATTTCGAGTTGTAACACGCCTTTGACGTGCTGTTTTCAGTGTTTTTGTAATACACAAGCGCATACAAAACCGCCATTTGCGAACACTTCGCGTATTCGCGATGAATACGTTTTCAACAGGAATGATGCGAATTTCCGAATACTTTTCTCAAAAGCGCTTGCACACACCGCAGCATTGAACTAAAATAGGTGACATAGAATGACAAAAGAGACGGACACGCGGCGCTAACGGAAGGCGAACATGATGACGGTTTACAAGATCACACGGACGGCTGACATTCCCGAATCGATGCAGGGATTGGGACTCGTCCAGGCCGTGAGGTTCGAGGCCGAAACGTGCAGCATGCCCCTTCCCTCCGAGATCGAGGAAAAGGGCGGCACGGCGTACTTTAACGGATTCGCTTTCGAGCTGAAACCCGGCGATAAGGTTGAAATCGTACACGGCGGAAAGCTCGGGGATTGATGAGCTTTGAGCACGCGTTGTGTTCGCGGTGAACACGCGCCGTGCTGCGGTTTCTCCCCGGCGCGCACACGGAGATACCGGGAGCAGGCTGAAAATCGTATTCGTTGCGAATACAGCCTGAACAGGGGAAACGCGAATTCGAGCACACAAATTCTTAATGGCGGAAATAACGGTTGATAGGGGGGATAGGTGGCGAAGGTTCACAAGTCGTTCAGGTTTGACGAGGAACTAGCTGCAGCTATCGCGGCTCTTGCGGTGGAGGGCGAATCCGAGGCCGCAACCTATAACCGCGTCTTGTCAGCGGGAGTGACGGCGTTGATGCAGAAACACGCTGGTAACGACGGCGAGGCAGGAGCAGACCCGGCTATCAATGATTCGATGAGAGAGCACATAGAGACGCTAAAAGATACTGTATCGACGCTTAAAGGGCAGCTTGCGACGAAAGACGAGCAGATTAAGGCGAAAGACGAGCAGATATTCGCGAACATCGAGCAGATACGGGCTCTTTCAGTGCTCACGGCGCAGGCGCAAGAGCTGCACGGGGCAGCGGTAACGAAAACGATAGATCAGCCGAAAGCTGGTGAATCCGAGGGCGGCAACCAAGACGGAGAACGGCGTCAAAGCTGGTGGTCGCGTCTCTGGTCGTAACCGGGAAACGGAGGGCTTCATAACATGGCAGACGAGCGGTTAAGCGAACGCGTAGAGGTAGCGCGGGGACGCTACTACACGACCGAGGAAGTTATGGCGATATTCCATATAACAAAACGGACGATTTACAGGTGGCGTGACGCTGGAAAGGTCAACCCAGTTAAAGCCGGTCGGCGGCTGCTGTTCGACCGAACCGAAATAGACGCCCTGGCGGATCGGGATTAAGCAAGGTGAAAACCACGACGCGGTAACTTTGGCGAGCCCGCGCCGTGGCGAAAAGGTAGCCCCATGGCGGGGCATGAGAGAAAGGGTAGCACATGGCAGAGACAACCGTACTCCAATCGGAGGGCTTCGAAGATGCCGTTTACAAGGTGAAGGCGAGTGCAGCGGCGATAACGTCGCTTTACCTGAACGACACGCGGCTGACCTACACCACGGAACTGCTCGAACTGGTTTCAAGCCAGCTCCACGAAGCGGCACAGTACTTCGATAGCATCATGGCAAGCGAGTAGGGGGTTGGCGATGAACGAGGGCATGGAGCGATACAGGACGACCGCCACCGGCGAGGAGAGGAACGACTTCGATACGGCGGTGGTAGCTTTGTCGGATCAGGTAAACAAGCTCATGGTTGTGAACATGGCCATTAACGGCTTCGAGTCTGGTATCACACACGATATTGACACGGGGATTCTGATGGGCGCACAGGAAATCTTGAGCGACATCCTGGTAACCATGAACCAGGCTATCAACATCCTCGAAGATTTGGGAGTCGAAGAAAGCTAGATAGGCCTGTCAGCGGGGCGGCTTCAACTAAAACCGCCCCACACAAACTGAATCTGCAAACAATAAAACTGGAAAGGTGCAGCAATGGGATACGAAGAAGCGAGCTCTTTGAGCGAAGCTATGCACGATCTATTCGGGGTGGTCGAGGTCTTAGACGCGCTCTCCGGGTTGGGTCTCGAAGATTCATGCGCTCTAAAGCTGCTCAGCAAGAACGTTGACGAAGCGGTTATGAAAATCGGGAACATCATCGAGACAAGCAATCCAAGCAAAGCCGGTGGGATCGTAGAGAAGGCGGCTTAAATCGCCTTTTATATCCGCTAATTGCGAATAGCAGACATAGGGAAACGGGGCTTGCGGGACGCGGAGGCGGCGAGAAATGAGAAGGCCATCTACAGATCAGGAGATCGCGGCGGCGGTGCTCGAAGTGTTCGACACTTTGAACCGGGCGCTTTTCGGCGGCGGTTTGCCTTGCCCTGGCTTCGCGCTTGATGACTTCGCGGAAATTCTCGGGGCGGAAACGCTGGCAATCTTCTACACCCCCGAGGAAATACCGGCGTTGGAGAAACCCGCGATTTTCATAGACCTACCCGGCGTTGACAAGGTGGTGGTAGCGGGCTTTGCCGACAGTTGGAAACGAGCCCTTGCCGACACGATGCTTCATGAGTTGGTTCATTACCACTGCTACCTGCAGGGGATAGCAGACCACGACGAAAAAGGCGTGCACACGGACTCTTACCGGGACGAGGCGCGCGCCCACGGGCTAAACTGCGAATGGAGAGACGGCGGCGGTTGGAGCGTCACAGAGATCAGCACGGGCGGCTGGGAGTCTATAGCCCGCGTCCTGGATGGTGGAGAAGCGCGCTTGGCGGGCTGGGATTGATAGGCGGTTGCCATGGCCGATAGCAAGAAACCTTTTGCTCATCTGACGAACGACGCGGGCGCAAGCGTCCCCGTCGCGTTCGATCAGCTGCTAGACATAGCCGCCGAGGAAAGCACGGCGGCTCTTGGCGAGATCATCGAGGGAAGCTATACAATCTCCGATTATTTCGGCGGCTGGCTCTTCGCGGTAGACGTTGACCCCAGGATGGCGGCGGCATACGCGCCCTCTATTCCAATCGTGGGCGGAGGGCGCGCGGGTTTGCGCCCGGGACGCTATTTCGTCTTGTACGGCTTCGCCATGGAAAAGGGAGTCTTTCCCCAGGAGAGGGAAAAAGCAATCGACGGGATAGCACACGGCGGGCTTTTGCTGGCAACCAGCGCGGAGCAGATCGAGGGCGATAGCATCGAAACCATAGAGGTTAGCCTATTGCCG
>JAFUBE010000478.1 GCA_017460365.1 Eggerthellaceae bacterium | reverse complement strand
GCCTGCTTGCTGCGGTTGCCGCTGCGGCAGTAGACCAGTATGACCTGCTCCAGGTCGGGCAGCGCCTCCGGCATCTTCTCGCCGATGGTCTCGTTGGGCACCAGGATCGCGCCGGGAATGTGCCCGGCGTCGTATTCGTCCTGCCTGCGCACGTCCACGATGGCGTAGCCGCTTCCGGCCTCCATCATTGAGAGCGCCTCGTCCTGCGATACGTGTCGGTACGCCTCAGACGATGCGCTTCCCGAAGCCGAAATCGCGTTGCAGCCTGCCAGTACCGCCAAAGCGCCGGCCACGGCGCCGGCGATAGCCAAGACAACCCTTGCGTTCATGCTCGCCTCCCAATCGAATGGCCCCTACGGTGCGCCGTTAGGATACCATCTCGGTGCAAGGCGCCAGGGGGTCGGAGGGTAGAAATGGGCCTCAGGACATGGCAAACCGCTCGTAGCCGTTTGTCACTTGCATGCGCGCCTTCCACCCTGTGGGGCGGTTAGGCCCGGCTTGGCGGAAAAGCGAGTTCCCTCTTATGCAGCATTGGGGCGTCGCCTCATCCTGCCGTGTGGTGATCGGCGCTTCGCGAAGCGGCTCGTGAGAGCCTTCTTCGTTAAAGGCGGGCCTCATGACGTTGCGCAGCCCGTCGCTTGCGCATGTGCGATGTGGCGCTTTCCAAGTTTTGCGCTTGGTGGGAACACGTTTGCCTCGTCCCCTGTGTTGTACTCGGCAGCAGCCTTCGGCTAGGGCTACTTGATCTTGAACTTCACGGCCTTCGAGCCCTTGAAGTTGCCCTTGCCCTTCACGGTTATCGTCGCCGTGCCGCGCTTCTTGTTGTTCTTGTAGGCGAGCGTGTAGTCTTTCCCCTTCTGGAGTGTCATGCCCTTGAACGTGAGCTTGGGGTTCGGCTTTATCGCCTTGCCTGTGTACTTCTTCGCCGCCACCTTCGCAGCGGTCGAGCCCTTCACGCTGGCCCTCGAGATCGTGAAGGTGAGCGATTGCGAGCCCGTGTAAGCCCCGACGCCCTCCAACGTCATGGTCGCGTTGCCGGCGTTCACGTTGTTCTTATAGGAGATTACGTAGTCGTCGCCCTCGTCGAGCGGCACGCCGTCGAGCAGCACCGTCGGGCTCTGCACCTGCGCCTTGCCGGTGTAGACGCGCGAGGCGACGTTGTAGACGTCGGCATCGGCCAGGTCGTACACGCCCTCGTCGTCGCCATCATCTGAGCCGTCCGTGTCCTCGCCTTCGTAGTCCTCGCCCTCGTCGGAACCTTCGTTATCCACGATGTCGAACGTGACGAGCTTCGAGCCGATGTACGAGCCGACGCCCCAGATATAGACGCTGCCCTGTCCGCGCACGTTCTCTCCGTACGTCACCTCGTAGTCTGCACCCGCGGTAAGCGTCTTGCCGCCAAGCGTGACGGTCGGCACGGGGCGCAGTTGCTCGCCGGTGTAGGCCATTTCGGACAGGCCGCTCACGACCGCATCGGCAATGCTCGGCGTATCGGCCGCCACGACCTTGAACGATCCCGTCGCCGTTCCCGTGTAGTTCCCGATGCCGCTCACGCTTACCGTGTAGTTTCCCGCCTCGCGAACCTCGCGATCGAACGATGCTTTGTAGTCTGTCCCTTGAACAAGGGTCTTCCCGCCAAGCGTCACGGACACCGCAGGCTCGATCGACGAACCGGTATATGCTTGGTCCGCTACCGTGACCGTCGCCGCTGCGAGCGACGCCGGGCTTATGGTGAACGTGGCGGACTTCGACCCGGTGTAGCTCCCCTTTCCCGTCACCGTAACGGTTGCCGTACCTGCGTTTACGTTATTCGCGTAGGAGAGCGTGTAGTCGACCCCCGCCTGCAGTGTTGCACCGCCTATCGTGACGGTCGGGTTCTGCTCGAGCGCTCTGCCGGTGTACGTCGCGAACTTGACACCCGTAATGTCGGCAGCCGCGATGTCGATAGCCTGTTCGGCATCGCCCTCGCCTTCGTCATCCGGGTCGTTTTCACCATTCCGGCTGCCATCCCTCTCGGCTATTGTCGGCACGAAGCTCCAGCGTTGGGCAGCCGTGTCGTTGGAGCTGTGGACCTGGACGTTGGTGCCGTCGGCCACGGTTCCGCCCTCCACGTCGAGGGAGTAGCCGCTGCACTTGGCCTGCAAGCGGTACCCATCCCCGTTCTTCGATATCGCCCACCTCTGGGCGGGCGTGCCGTTGGATGGCCAAACGTGTACGTTAGCGTTGTTGTCGATGCTAGAGCTGGCTACATCGAGCGCCATACTCGTACCCTTCTGGGTTATAGCGTAGAAGCCGTCCTGGTACTTTACGGACCACAGATCGCATCCTGGAAGGTCCTGCGGCTTGCCGGTCGTGGAATGGATCGCGACGTTAGAATAGCTCGCGGCGGGCAAGTCGACTCCGCTGATGTCGAGGTAGTAGAGCAGACCGCTGCCCAAGGTCGACGTGAGGGCAATCGCGTAGTCGCCGTCCGGAATCGTGCGTTCGCAGCCTTGGCACAAATCGTCCACTGGCACGAAGCT
>JAFUBE010000477.1 GCA_017460365.1 Eggerthellaceae bacterium | reverse complement strand
CGTCAGACACGATCTGTCATTTTGTGAGGGAGACATGCGGCACAGCGAGCGCCACCCAAAAAATGACAGATCGTGTCTGACGGGATGTGTCACGCGATGACGACAGAGATGCGTTTATATAAGGGGCCGTTGCTGGCCCTTTGCTGTCGCTTTTCGGAACCAGACTATTCCTCGTCTTCCGAACCCAGCTCGACAACGACTTCAGCGGCCTGATTCGCGTGCTCGTTCTGCGCCGCTTCGATTTCTTGACGCATGAGCGGGCTTTCGATGGAATCGATCAGGTCGGCGGACTTGCGAGCTGCCTCGGCGCCGGCGGTCTGGCGATCGGCCTGCGGTGCGGTTGTCGTGAGGTAGGCGACGCCCTTCGCGGCGGCGGCCTTGGCCTGCAACATCAGGAAGATGAAGCCGATGACGCCGGCAAGCGTGGATGCAGACAAGATGGCAACCTTCGCGTTTGTGATGAGCTCAGGATGAGCCGGGAACGCGAGGTTGGCGACGAAGATGGCCATCGTGAATCCGACGCCTCCGAGAATCGCCGCGCCGAGCATATGCATCCAATTCACGTTCTCGGGCAGGCTGGCGAGCTTCGTCTTTATCACGACGAAGCTGAACAGCATGATGCCGACGGGTTTGCCGACAAGCAGGCCGAGGAACACGCCGAAGAACACCGGCGAGGTGATCATGGCGCCGATGTCGCTTCCCACGAACGAAACATCGGCGTTCGTGAGCGCGAACAGCGGAAGGATGCCGAAATACACCCAAGGGTACAACTTGCGCTCCAAGCGGGTGGCCGGCGGGATCGTCTGGCGCGTGACCTTCGAGATGACCGCGGCCATTTCCAGGTAGCCGCCCTGCGACGAGACCGGCACCTCGGGCTTGTAGGCTTCCTTCACGTGTTCCACGGCCTGGTCCGACCACTTGAGGAAATTGCGCACGCTCACGCGGGAGCCCGACGGACTCGTGAAGGCGAGCAGTACGCCGGCGATCGTGGAGTGCACGCCCGACATGAACACGCAGTACCAGAGCACCACGCCAACCAGCAGATACGGGGTGAGAGCGTATATGTGCAAGCGGTTCATGACGAAGAGCACGACCATGACGCCGCCGGCGCAGGCCAGCCCGAACAGACTCGGCGTCTGGCCGTAGAAGACGGCGATCACCACGATGGCGATGATGTCGTCGGCGACGGCCAGGGTCGACAGGAACACGCGCACGCCGTTCGGCACGCGATTGCCGAGCAGGGCCAAGATGCCGAGCGCGAACGCGATGTCGGTTGCAGTCGGAACCCCCCAACCGTGGGCGCTGTCGGGGTGGGCGGCATTGAAGATGGAGTAGATCACGATGGGCGCGAGCACGCCGCCGAACGCCGCGATGATGGGCAGGAGCGCCTGGCGGATGTTCGTGAGTTCGCCCGCCGTCATCTCGTACTTGATTTCCAGGCCCACGAGCAGGAAGAAGATGGCCATGAATATGTCGTTGATGATCTCGGCGACCGGCATCGACACTTGGGTTTCGCCGATCACGAAGCCGATCTTGAACTCGAGGAACAGCTCGAAATACTGCATCGCAGGCGTGTTCGCGATGATGAGCGCGGCGATAGCGGCGACGAGCATGATTCCTGCGGCTTTGGTCGAAGAGTAAGCAAGCGTGAGCAGCTTGCCGAACCGGCGTTGGTTCTTGCGCGATTCTTCGGTGTACACGCTCGCAGCTTGCTTGCGGATGACTTCCTTCTGCTCTTCGGAACCCTCTTCGAATTCAGGAATCTCGCTAACGTCGTTCTCAGCCATGTTACGCTCCCCTCGTAACTCGTCGACATAATTATTACACAACTTGTCGGGTTATAAAAAGCTTTTCGGATTACGTGAGGTCGTGGCGCTGGCGAGGGCGTGCGCACGCCCGCAGGAGTATCATGCTTTCCCATACAGAAGGCGAGGGAGATTTCCCTGATTTGCAGAGGAGGAAATTAAAGGTGACAACGATAAGACCGTTCAAGGCCGTGCGTGCGACCGCGGAATCGGCGGCGTCGGTGGCAGCACTTCCCTACGATGTGCAAAACGTTGCCGAAGCGCGCGAGATCGTCGCGGCGAACCCGAAATCGTTTCTGGCAATCGACGAGCCGGTTGTGAACTTTCCCCCCGGAACCGACCCGTTCGACTTGCTCGTGTATCTGAAAGCCGGCTCGATGCTGCGCGACATGAAGACGCGCGGCGACTTCACGGTCGACGATCAGCCGTCGTTTTACCTGTACGAGCTGACAATGGATGGACGCGTGCAGAACGGACTCGTGGGCTGCGTCGCAATCGACGATTACCTGAACGGCATCGTGAAGGAGCACGAATCGACGCGCGTCGACAAGGAAGTCGACCGCATCAACCACGTGCGCGGATGCGAGGCGCAGACCGGCCCGATCTTCCTCGCCTACCATTACGACGCGGAACTCGCCCGCCTGTACGACGAAGCAAAGGCCGGCGAGGCGCTGTTCGACTTCACGGCAGACGACGGCGTACGGCACCGCGGGTTCGCGATGCCCGCCGATAAAGCCGCGCTGATTCAGGAACGCTTCGACTCTCTTGGGCGCGTTTACATCGCAGACGGGCACCATCGCATTGCGGCGGCATCGGAAGTCGCCAAGGCGCGTCGCGTGGCGCGCGGTTCGAGCGAGCCGACCGAGGAGTCCGACTATTTCCTGGCGGTGCTCTTCGCCGACAGCGAGCTTAAGATTTGGCCCTACGAGCGCGTCGTGAAAGACTTGAACGGTCTTTCGGAAGAGGAATTCCTCGGCGAGCTTCGCGCGCGTTTCGAGGTTGCGGAAATCGTCGCGCCCGAATTCGGATGCGAGCCGTTTTCGATTCTCGGCGCGAACGACCCTGCCGCCGCCGAAGAATTCCTGAAGCCGCACGCCCTCGGTGAATTCTGCGTGTACCTGGGCAAGCGCTGGTATCGCTGCCGCATCGCCGCCGAAAACATTCCCGACGACCCGCGCGAGGGCTTGGAAGTACAGATGCTTCAGCGCCAGCTGTTCGCGCCCGTGCTCGGAATCGCCGACCCGCGCCGCTCCCCGCGCATCGACTTCGTCGGCGGCATCCGCGGCCTCGGCGAGCTCGAGCGCCGTTGCGCACGAGACTGCGTCGCCGCCTTCGCGCTATCCCCCACCGGAATCGACGAGCTGTTCGCCGTCG
>JAFUBE010000476.1 GCA_017460365.1 Eggerthellaceae bacterium | reverse complement strand
GTCGGATTCCGTGTTCTCCGACATCGCCGACGCCATACGCGGGCAGAACGGGCTCTCCACGCAGTACCAGCCCGGCGACATGGCGACAGCGATACTCGCGCTCACGTGGGATATCGGGCTGAAGCCGAGGGCGCTGCTGCTGTCCGACGGCACCATGGAGTTCAACTACCTCGACCGGAGGCGCTCGACGCTGGGCGGCACGGTCGTTCAGGCTTTCGAGGCGTACGGTGGATACTCCTCTGCCTCGGCGCGCCCATGGGACTCGGTCAAGCTCCAGGTGAGGCGTGTGGTGATCGACTCGTCCTGGGCGAACGCCGGGGTGACCAACGTGAGCTATTTCTGCAACGCCTTCGAGGAGATGACCGAGGTCGTCGGATTCCAGCACATGAGCGGCATCACGTCCGCGGGCCAGATGTTTGGGAGCTGCCCGAAGCTGGAGACGATCTACGCCACGAGCTTCAGCAATTCCGGACTTTCCGCATCCATGATGTTCAACGGCTGCAACAGGCTCGTCGGCGGCACAGACGGGTTCGTCCCCACGTCCACGAGCGGCGCGAGCGTCTGCAAGCTCGGCGCGGGCGGCGTGCTGACCGACCCCAACGCCGATGCCCGCACCTGGTTCTACGCCCACTTCTATGCGGACGGCGAGGGCGTGCTCACAGCTGCCGCGACACCAGAGGCGAACCGACAGCTCCTGGCGAGCGGGCGGATCTGCGCCATCGGCAAGTACGTTGGCCTGGGCTTCACACCCTGGGACGGCAACCCCGGCACGCACCGCTCCAACCTCACGCGCGTCACGTTCGCGTCCGACATGGCGACGTACTCGGTCCTGAGATTGGATTACTTGCTGTATTCGTGCACCGCAGTAATCTCCGTATCTGGGCTCGGTAACCTGTCGAACGTGACCTCGATGCGCTTCACGTTCTCCTCGATCGGGGCCGCGACGCTCGACTTCAGGGGCTTCGACCCATCCGCGCTCACAGACCTCTACTATTGCTTCGGCGGGGCATCCTCCCTCACGACAATCTACGCCGACTCCACCTGGTCGCTGCCTTCGAGCGGCATCAGCGGGTCGCAATGCTTCTACAACTGCCGCCTGCTCCAGGGTGGTAACGGCACGGTATGGTCGAGCGCGAACGTTAGTTACACGTACATGCGGATTGACGCGGCGGGATCGCCCGGGTACCTCACGTCTGCATAGCCTATCTCCATTTAGGACATTTAGCGTACATGTCCTAAAAAGACGGATATAATGTCCGTTTGGAATCAGAAATGTCCCAAATGATGGGAGCCTTTATGAAAGATGCCGATTTCCGCAAGTGTCTCGCCCTCGGCGAAGGAACGTCCATCGAATTCAAAAGATGTGGAAATGTCCCTGGCGAAGATACATTCGAAACTATATGCTCGTTTGCCAACAGGCAGGGCGGCAGCGTCTTCCTCGGCGTCGAAAAAGACGGTACCGTCATCGGCGTGGCGGAAAACAACATTGAGGGCGTCGAGCGGAATATCGTAAACGTGATCAACAATCCCAAGATGTTCAACATCCCACCTGCAATCGAACTCGAGAGGATCGCGCATGAAGGCATGACCGTCATTCGCGCATGGGTTCCGATAAGCTCAATCGTCCACAGCTTCAAAAACGTGGTGTACGACCGGATTGCAGATGTCGACATACGGGTGAAAACGGACGCGCAGCTTGCAGCAATGTACATTCGGAAGCAGGAGTACTATTCGGAGCAAAAAATCTTTCCCTTCCTCAGCGAAGAGGACCTGAGGCTTGATCTCATACCCAGAATCCGACAGATGGCGCTCGCGAAACGCGCGGACCATCCGTGGGCGACC
>JAFUBE010000475.1 GCA_017460365.1 Eggerthellaceae bacterium | reverse complement strand
GTAACGCGCCAGGCAACCCCCGGTTAGTTGTGGTGCGGCGGGGGCCTGCCCCCCTTCCGCCCCCCCCAACCGGGGGGCACCCCGCCGCCCTGGGCGCGCAACAACAACGCGGCGCCCCGTTAGCCGAAGCGCCGCGCGTCGCGTCAAATGGAAAGCTGCGCTACATCATCGCGCCTGTGCGCGCGTTGATGGTGATGGAATAAGAAGTGCCGTTCTTCACCATGTTCACGATGTAATACGGCACCGTTGCGTCAACGTACTGCACTTCCACCGATTCGGGAATGCCGATCGCCGCCGCGTCGATCGCCGCGGTCTTCGCCTGGTCTTCGGATATGATCGAAGCCGAGGCGCCGCCATTAGGCTGATTGTAGCCGGTATCCCACACCTGGCCGGTGATGGCGTCGAGCGTTACGATGTGCTTCTCGGTGCCCCACGTGAGCGTAACCTCGTAGTGCGGGGCGTCGCCGCCGGTCACGAGTTGCGCGGTAGCGTTCTCGGGAAGGCCAAGCGCCAAAGCCGCGACCGCCTTGTTTATGGCGTCCTGCTCGCTAATGTAAGACGAAGATGCCGCAGAGGAGGCGGAAGCGGAAGAGGAAGCGCTCGAGGAAGTGCTGGTCGTGCTCGCGTTAGCTGCGGTCACTGCCTTCACGATGTCGCCCACGTCCTCTTCGTCCATGGTGAGCTGCTCACCGCCGAGGCCGAGGATCGAGGCGCCGTAATTGTTCGTCCCATCGGCCCACGTGACGAATGCGGCAGCGCCGCGCGCCGGGCCGTAGCAGGTGACCTCGAAGCCCTCGTGGGTCTTCTTCCAGTTGTTCGCGTACTTCGAAGTGTCTTCGTCGGACAGCGCGCTCGTATGCGATGCGTCGGACTTGCGCACGTTGAGCTGCGCCGCGCCCTTTTCGTAGACCGCCTGGGCGACGCCGGTCTTGTAGCCGTACTTCGGGTTGTCGAACGTGATGTCGGCGATCATGGTGGAAGTCGGCGCGCCGAACGTGGCCAGCCCCGCGCCCTTGGCGGCATCTTCCGCCGTCTTCGCATCGGTCCAGCTCGTTGCGGAACTCGAGCTCGACGACGACGTGCTCGCATCCGATGCGGACATAGACGACTTGCTCGATGTCGAGGCTTGCGCACCGCAACCCGCCAACGCGAAAGCCAGCACGAGCGCGGTCGCCATAACGACGATTTTCTTCATGTTTTCCTCCTTCTTAAGACCTTGTGTGCGTCATAGCGTAACAAACACGCGGGGACGGGGCAAACGTGCTCCCATCGAACACATAAGCCCCGTTCCCACGTTCTTCCACGCGCTTATTCTCCGTCAACGTAAAACGTGAGTTTCTCAATATCGTGTATCCATCTGTGCAAAAATGCGACGAATAAACAGGGTCGGGTCTTAATGCAATCGCAAAGTACAACGTCAGTATTCCCCGTCGAAGTGAAGAAGGGCTTCGCACCGAGCAAGCTCACGAAGAACTTCCGGGTGCTAGCGAAATACAAGATGCCCATCAGGCGCGGCGTGGTGATAGAAAAAGCCGAGTGCATGTGCGATGAACGATAACTCGTTCGCGTTCCCGACCTCGTTGCTCGGAGCGTAACGGATGGGGGGGCGTGACAAGCTCTTGAACTTGCCGCCGCACCGCTAGGTGATGAAGCTTTTCGCTTTTGCGTAATCGGCATCACGCTACTTCGCTTGTGCTTGCAAAACCTCATAGTATATGTATAATTCATGCAAATTTCATGCTATAAGGAGCATCTATACCAGCTTTACAGGTGCGGGACTTTCCCACCGATTTGTACGCGCAATTGAAAGAATACGCCGAGCTGCACCGGCGCAGCATCGCGCAACAGACGATTGCGCACGTCGACTCGGGCACGAACGCGCCCGGCGCGGATGCCGGGCTCGAACGTACCATCCGGCCTTGGATGAGCAAGCTGGGCGTCGAGGCATCGGGAGCTCGCGATATCCGAAGCAAGCGGCGATCCGACGCGATGGCGCTCGCTTCCGAGATTCGATGGAAGGGGGCTGGGCCGACAGCTGAGGAAATCGCGCAGCTCGTTCGCGACGGGCGGGAGAGCCGCGCCGAGCCGCTTGCGGCTTCGCTTACCGGGAAGAAACGCTCATGATTGCGCTCGACGTGAGCGCTGCAGCCGCAATGGTCCGCGAGGGGTCGACGGCGCGTTGTTCGCGCGCATCGGCGGGAGCGGAGAAGAGGTCGTTGCCCCTTCGCTTATTCGGGTTGAGGCGGCGCAGGTGGCGTGAAAGCTCGCGCGGGTCGGCGCGGTCGATGAGCGCGATGTGGAAGTTCTCACGCGCTCGATTGTCGGCTGCGTGAACGAATTCGTTCCCGACGAAGAGCTTCTCGACGAAGCGCTAGCCGAAGCGGTGTGGCTCGATCACCCGCTCTACGACATGCTGTACTACGTGCTTGCGCATCGCACTGCAGCATCTCTGCTCACGTGCGACCGCTGCCTCGCCCGGCTATGCGAACGCATAGGAGTTGCGCACATAGCGTTCGTGGAGCTCTGATTCGCTCGTAGGAAACTGCAACAAAGAAGAGCTCACCCTGCAGTCCTGCAGCTCGTCAAAAACTCGGATCCTGTACTTCGCGACCGACGCCCCGCAGAACCGCAACCGCGTCGACGGACGCGTGGCCGTTCCCATATCCGACGCCGAGACGCATGCGACGTTTTACCTCGTGGCGCTGAAAGAGACACCGGAACGCGTGTGCGAGATAGTGGACTGCGTTACAATATCCGACTAGGGTCGAACGTATCCACCGCACGAAATCAGCGGAAGGAACACCGTGAACATCGGCCATCTTCGCGAACTCACCTACTTTGCCGAGACGTCCAGCTTCGCGGCGACCGCGCCGGCTACGCCGTGAGCGCGCAGTGGCTCAAGGGCGCCAACCCGCGCGTCGCCCGAGTCGCCCGCAAGACCGCCCGCGCCCGCGCCGATTACACGCGGGGCTGATCAGACGGGGCCGGCATCGGGGCATGACGGCGGAACTCGAAGCTCGGGCTCTTGGCAGGGAGCTTTCGGCAATCCCAGCGGCGATTTCGGATGTGATGCAAATTTTTCCGTAATTCCGACGAGTCAAATAGAGCTAACTTATATCGCCGAATCACTGCGGGCTGATGACCTGGTATTTTGCATCGGCTCATTTCCTGGATTGCCGTGCTTCTTTAGATAATCGTCGGAAATTCAAAATTATTTGCAACCATTTGGCCTGATTTGGCAAAATCGTCGGATATTCGGAAAAAGTTGCAACGTTTGGCCCCAAAACGATCTGCGATGCGTTCAAGCGGGGCAAAAGCGCCTCTTTTGCATGCGTCTTTCCTGGGTAAACGCCAATCAACTCGTAGGGGCAATCTCCTGATTGTCCGTCCGCCCTGGTAGAACAGGCAATCGGGAGATCACCCCTACGATGGCTGTCGTTGTTACGCGATGCACGGCATTTGTCGCAGCCCTGCGAAGGGGAGGCTAACACCTAACCCAGAAAACCAAACCGCTCGTCGAAGACGTTGAAAAGCATATCCGGGGACGCCACGGCGACCTACGCGCCGTCCGTCGAGCGGACGTGGTCGAACAAGTCGGCGGCGCGGATAAGGACGAGCGCGGGCACGATTTCGACCTGCGAACCGAGCAGCACCTGCAGGTAAGGCGCGTACTTCGCGGCCTGATCGACCTCGGCCTGGTCGCCTGCATCCTTCATTTTGAACTCAAGCGAGAACGCATGCGTCGGCGCGCAGACCAGCACGTCGGCGTAGATGCGCACCCACTTCGCCCGCCTGATACGCAGCTCGAAGGCAACTTCCCAGTCCGAACAGCTCACGCCGTATCCGTCCAAGTCGGAGAAGAGGGCGAGCATGGCATCCCGCGAATCGGCGAACGAGTGGGCAAACCCACGCGTGTCGTTGAGGTTGCGGCCAATATGGCAGCATCCGTCCTCGAGCTCGGCGAGCCACGCTGCTTCGCCCTGCACGACGAAATCGGAGGCAAGGACGTACCAACCGCAGTAGTCGGCGAGCCCTTCGTGCGGAAAGCTCTGCCGTATCAGCCCGTGCCAACAGTAATCGCCGTCGCGGTAGCAGAGGTCGCGAATGAACGGGTCTGTAGAGCAGCTGGTTGACCCGCTTGCGATCGGCGCCCAGCTCACGGGCCACCTCGCGCGCGATCACCCCATCGCGAGCGCAGATGAACGAGTAAGCATCGCAACCCAGATCCGAGAACTCCAACATGGAACCGCCTATGCGCCGGTGTAGGCGTCGTCCTTGCCGTGGGAGAAGTCACGCGATTCGAGCCAGGCGCGCTCCTCGTCGGTTTCTGGCTCGTCGAGCCGCTCGATCTTGAACACAACCGGGCGCGTGCCGTCGTTGCAGCAGGCGATCATGATGCGCTCATCGGCGGTCCAGCCCTTCATGATGGCCCCGCCAGCCAGCGCCGTGTATATGTAGCGGCTTATGCAGTCCCACGCCTCGGCGCAGGGAAACTTCGGATCGCGGTCGCGCCCGAAGTGCCAGAAGTCGTCGCGTCCGCGGGTCCGTTCGAAGAGAAATTCGTCACCCACCGCGAAGCACGGGCACTCCCCGCTTGCAGGGTCGGCCAGGTAGGCTTCTTGCAGGTCGGCAAACACTTTTTTATCGATAACGCTCACTTTGCACGCATGCTTCATGTCACCCGGCTCCTTCCGAAAACCGCATCTTGCGCCCGTCCGCTTGTCACAGCCCATTCTATCGCCGGCGGGAAAAGAACAAAAAGAAGGCGGCATCTCGAGCAACGCTTATGTGGTCCACCGTTCCGCAGGCGGCTATGCCTGCGTGACCCAATAGCATCTCAAGGTCTCGGGCATCATATCGTAGAGCAAGTCGGCGGCCTCTTCGGCCGAAAGGTCGTACTTGCCCTCGATCCACTTGCGGTACATGTAGCAGATTCCATAGCAGAACACGTCGAGCTGCAGTTCCTCTTGCGACGTGAGCCCCTCGCCTGCGCGGTTCTCGCGCGTTATGCGCACGACCGCCTGCCGTGAGTAAGTGAAGATGAACGCTTCGAACGAGTTCACGCCGCTCGAGCCGAACGTGCCCTTGATGTCGCGCAGCTTCGTGGCACCGGCCTGGTACAGGCGGAAATAGAGGTCGCGGTACGACGAGCAATCGTCTAGGTTTATGAACTCGTCGAGCAGCTCCTTGTAGTTGCTGTTCATCACGTCGTACTTGTCATGGAAATAGCGGTAGAAGGTCGCCTTGCTCACATCGGCTTCCGCGATTATGTCGGCCACGGTGATGTCGCCGAACCGCTTGCGCGAAATGAGACGGTTGAAGGCATCGACTATTGCCTTCTGTGTTCGCTTAAGCACGCGCTTATTCCCCTTTTCAAGTGATATACCATTTCTCAAAATCGTCTCATAATGAGACTTTCGAATCAAATGGTTTCGTGACAATCCCGACTCTTCATGCGAACGTGGTGCCATTGGAAATGCAACGCTCGTTTAAGGTGGAGGAGGGTTCATGAGCTCGTATGACGAAAAGCGCGACGGTTATCGCTATTCGCGCCTGCAGGAGGCCGGGTTCATCCTGGTGGGCTTTGTCCTAGGCTGGGTCGGCGTGATGATCGATTGGGCGATAGCCCGCCGCAAGGGCATGATGGAATGCTCGGCTGAGGGCATCTACCTCGGGATAATCGGATGGGCCATAAGCGTCGTATGCTGGTTCATCCTCACGGCGACGGGCGCGATGGCACCGGCGGCAAGCTTGGCCGCACTCGTCGCGTGCGGTGCAAGCGCGTGGCTCGCGGGCCTGGCGGGCGTGGCGTTCGCCGTGCCGAACACGCTGCTGGGCACGGCGCCCATCGACGGTTGGGCGGTTTTCCTGCTGGTCGTCGCCATTCTGTTCATCATCTTGTCCAGCATGTGGGTCTACGGCATGCGTTATAAGCAAACGCCCGCCGAAAAAGCGAGCGTCTTTCCCGGCGACGACTGGATCAAGCCGGGCGAGAAGCACTTGCGCTACGATGCGGGCGTGACCATCGATGCGCCGGCAGAGCACGTGTGGGCCCTCGTGAAGCAGTCGGGCCAGACGCAGGCCGGCTGGTACAGCTTCGACTGGCTCGAACGCCTCTTCACGTTCGACATCCACAACCACTACGACATCCACCCCGAATGGCAGAACCTGAAGCCCGGCGACTACCAATGGTTCCACCAGGCGCCCTGGTCGATCGGAGAATGGGTGACCGAGGTGTCCGACGTGGCGCCCTACGGCTGGGCAAGCCATTCCGACACCGCCACCGACCCGAGCTACAAGAACCGCGGGCCCAACGGCGAGGCAGCGCTCAAGCTGTGGTTTAAGCGCTTCTGCTGGACCTGGAACTGGCAGGTCGTGCCGATCCCGCAACACGAAGACGGCCAGTGCCGCCTCATCTGGCGTTGCGACTGCACCTTCGAACGCTACCACCGCGCCAACAAGTACTTCGTCGTGTTCATCCTGGGCACTGCGTCAATCGTCATGGGGCGGCGTTACATGGACGTCATGAAGGCACTGGCCGAAGGCCGCATGACCTACCCGGATTCGAAGAAGTAGAAACTTGCAAGAGGGGCGTTCGCGTTCGGCGGGCGCCCTTCCCCATTCAACGGAGAGAGGGGCGGAACGATGCCGAAGGAGTTCGACTACTACCGCATCAACGAGGGCGAGACGGATTACAAGCTGCGGAAAGGCGGCGGTTTCCGCGATTGGCTGAAGGACAAGACGGCGGCGCGTCCCGGCGACGACCGATTCGGGCAGCTCTTCTTCCGCACGATCATCGCGTCTGGCCCGCTCACGAAGTTCGCGCCGACCGATGCCGTGATCAAGGGCGTCGCCATGCTGGGCGGCACTTCGAACACGAAGGGCATCTCGATGCCGCTGTGGGTGGAAAACGAGCGGCCCAAGTTCGGGCCGGGCAACCCCGCGCAGGGCACTTCGCGTGCGGAGGATGACCGGCAACCCAAATCGAAGCACATCGACATCAACAAGCGCGTGTTCAGCGATATCCACCCCGCGAAGCCGCCGATGGAGATGTTGCGCGAAACGGTCGAGCGCGCGAGCTACCGGGCCATCATGCACGAGTGCCTGTGCCGCAAGATCCAGGGATGCAAAGACTACCCGCTCGATCTGGGCTGCCTGTTCATCGGGCCGGCGGCGCGCGCGTGCGTGGAGCGCGGCATCGCCTACGAGGCCACGCTCGAGCAATGCCTGGACCACCTGGACCGCGCGAAGGAGGCGGGGCTTTCAGCGTCGGCGTATTTCGTCGAGGTCGAGGAATACGTGTGGGGCTTCCATGACGAGGACATGCCCAACTTCCTCGAGATCTGCTTCTGCTGCCCATGCTGCTGCTCCGCCGTGAAGTTCGAACAGCGCGCCGGCGGCGAGCTGAAGCGCATCCTGCACCAGGGCAGCGGCTGGCGCTGCGTCGTCGACTACGAGCGCTGCATCGGCTGCGGGGCGTGCGTGAGCGAGTGCCCGCACGAGCGCGTACACATGCAGGGGGACCACCCCATGGTCCATTACGAATGCGCGGGCTGCGGCCAGTGTTTGAAGGTATGCCCGACGGGTGCGCTGAGCGTGCAGCACATCGGCACGACGAAGCCGCGCGTCGAGGATTACTTCGAGAAGCTTCACCAGAAACTGTAGAGATCCCCACAAGGAGAAAGGACTTGCACCATGGCAACATTCGACCACGAGACGATCATCGTAGGCGCGGGAGCGGCGGGCATGAACTGCGCGCTCGACCTGAAGGAGGCCGGGCACGACTACCTGCTCATCGCCGACTACATGGGCGGACGCATCTTCAACGACACGTCCAAGCACATGAACTACGGCGCCGTGTTCTACTTCGGAAGCTACCGCACGATGCTCTCCAAACAGCGCGGCATCCTGAAGCCGACGACCGATGTGGTGCCGAGTCTCACCGCTGCCGCGTGCAATCCCGACGACACGCGCCAGTGGTCGGCGCTCTCGGCCAAGACGGCCGCCGACCTGCCGAGCCTGTGGCGCTTCGAGAAGTTCATGACCCGTGAGTTCCTGCCGCATTACGAGCGCTTCAAGAAGAACTGCGAGATCATGGAGGTGCGCGACGCGCTCGCGGCCGATCCGTTCATCGACCAGCTGTTCCACGAGACGGCGGCCCAGATGATCGAGCGCCTCGACATCAAGCCGATCGCCGACGACCTGGTGAGCATGTTCGCGCACGCCTGCACCGGCACACCGCCGGCCGAGCTCATGGCGCTCGACTACCTGAACACCGTGCAGCCGCTTTCCATGGAGCTCCCGTCGATGAAGCTCGTCATGAGCCTCACGCGCTTCGACTTCGACGCCGATGAGATGACCGAGCGCCTGTCGGCCGGCTCCGGCGACGTGCTTCTGGGCGCTAAGGTGACGAAGGTCGAGCAGGTCGAGGGCGGTTGGAAGGTGACGACCGACAAGGGCGAGGCGTTCACGGCCAAGAACCTGGTCATGGCGACGCCCGCCGACGTCACGCAGCGCCTGCTCGCGCCGGTTGCCGCCGTCCCCGACTTCAAGACGCGCAAGCCCTGCGTGCTGTACGCTTACCTGCTGAAGGGCACGATCCGCGAGCACTACGCGAACCACGACGTCCACATCTTCAACGAGAAGACGCCGATCATCTTCATCGCCAAGCGCGAGCCGGGCGTCTACGAGATCATCACCGAGGTGGATTTCGAGAATGACGGCCGCATGGACAAGTATTTCAGCGACTACGAGATCATCGGCAAGAAGCACTGGCCTCAGGCGATGTTCACCGGCCCGACCGAGGCGCTGCCGCAGAATTTGGCGCCGGGCCTCATCATGGCGGGCGATCACAACGGCCTGGGCATGGAGCCGGCGGCCATCAGCGGCATCTACGCCGCGAACAAGGTCTTGGGCCGCACGGTCGACGAGAACCCGAGTTTGCGTGCGGCGGTGCCGGCCGAGCCATACCTCGAGCCCGCAGGTGCCAAGGGCATGCAGGCCACGCTCGAGTCTTATGGCGCCGTAGCCGCCGATGCGGGTAAGTCGGCTGCGAAGGTGGTCGCCGACAACAAGACAGGCTTCATTGCCGGCGCCGCAGTTGCCGCCGCAGCCTGCGTCGCCATGCTCCTGCTGAGGCGCAAGTAAGACTCAGGCACATCCGGCTTGGATGTGCCCCACTTACTGCCAGACCCAAAGTGGGGTAGTTTTAGGGGGAAGTTCTTCGGACAAAGGGTCTCCCCCTAAAACTACCCCACTTTGGGTCTGGCAGTAAGTGGGGCAATGGGCAGCGTCGGCGTCAGCGAGTCGCCTATTCCACGCCGAAAAAGGCGTCGAGCAGGGGCGTGTACCATTCCTCGGATGCCTTTACGCTGCTGGAAAGCACGTTGGCCTCGATGTTATCGCTGCCGCGCGAGGTGTTGGTAGCGCTGTCGGACAGCCCTGTTACAACAGCAGTTTCCTCGCCCTTCTTCACGTAACCGTATTTCTGCCGGACGGCGTCTTCCATACCCGCATCGCTCGCTAAGATGTCGTTTTGCACGTCGAGCGTGTCGTTGCGCTTCTCGATAATGCTGTATTCCGCAGCCAAGCGATCGTGCTCGCGTTGCGCCTGGTAGAACTGTTTAGCGGGAACGTAAAGGGACGTGCACACAAGTACCGCGCACAGTGCGACGGTCGCGATTTTAAGCGCACGGGCGGTAATGTTCATGGAAGCGAGCCAGCCAACGGGGTTCACCTTCGCCGTAACCGAGCCAGCCGACGACGAGCGTTGCATGCGCGCCGACTTGCGGTGCGACGACCCCATCTTGCCTTCGTACAGTGCCGGTCGCGGAGCGCCCTCTTCGGGAACCGACGTAGTGGATGCGTCGACAAACTGCTTGGAATACATGCGCTCAGCGCGCGCCTTCGTGCGCTCGCGGCGACGGCGTTCGCGCGGATCGAACTCTTCGCGCTCCTCGCGCTCCTCGCGCCTGGTAGACGCGTCGCTTCGACGCACGCGTCGCGCGTTTTCGAAGGAAACAATATTCGCCGTTCTCGCTTGCGCCACAGATTCCGCCCCTCAAGCACCGTTCTATGTTTGTCGCCGTTTGATGCATGGAACTGGTTCAGGATACCACACTCGGCGTGACACTTCACGTCAGACACGATCTGTCACTTTCCGGGCCCGGCGGGAAGCAGGCACTAGCCTTCGACTAACCCGAGCTTCTCGATGTAGGCGACCCACTTCTCGAAGGAGGCGTCGCTGATGGCGTGCTCCATCAGACACGCTTCTTCTTCGGCGGTGTCTTCGGGAATTCCGAGCGCCTTGGCCAGAAACGCCGTGAGATAACGATGACGCTTGTAGATTGCCTGACCGTATTCGTAGCCCTTTTCGGTCAGCGTTATATCGCCGTAATACGGCTGCTCGACCAGCCCCTTCTCTTTAAGCAGACCGACCGCCTTGTTGACGGAAGCCTTGGAAACGCCTTCCTGCTTGGCGACATCGACCGACCGGACGGGGCTTTCCGTCGTGCCGCCGAGCATGATGATCGCCTCGAGATAGTCTTCGTGTGACATGGAGACTTTTTCCATTTGTCCACTCCTTAGTCAGGGTTCGCCCATCATACCACAGGCTACGAAAAGAGCCGCTCAGGGGGTGAGCGGCTCTTCCATTGCGGTGGCTGGTGAGGGAAGAGAGAGGGGGTGGGTCCCTCACCAGCTGTTTTGGTGTGGTGAATGATCAGACGAGAGAGAATCTTCACCACCGTGTCAGCTATTTCGTCAGCAGGCTCAGCGCCTTTCGACATTTGTTAGTCTAGGATTACTCCATTGGCGAGTCAATAAGTTTCCTAAGGTTTACTCTTTGCTTCACAAGTTCTACAAAGTTAACTTTTGCATACTGCGTCACCCCTACCGCCCCCGCCCGCTCCCAGACCCGGACCGTGGCGCCCGCGCGG
>JAFUBE010000474.1 GCA_017460365.1 Eggerthellaceae bacterium | reverse complement strand
CGACATCCCCATCGTGGTCACCGTGGCGGACCCGTCGACGAACATCGGGGCGCGCCTGCGCAGCGGGGCGTCCATCCTGAACGTCGCGGGCGGGCGCAACACCCCCGAAATCGTCGCGCAGATCCGCAAGTCGTTTCCCAGGGTGCCGATCATGGCGTCGAGCGGGCGTACGAGCGAGTCGGTCGCCAAGACCATCGAAGCCGGCGCCAACGCGATCGTGTACAGCCCCCCGAGCTCAGCCGAGCTCTTCCGCGGCCTCATGGACAGCTACCGCCCCGAATAGGCTGCCCTGCGTTCTGGTATCCTTTGGTCGGGTGGGTATTCAATCGAGGAGGCAATCGCCATGGGACTGCTCGAATGCTCTGATACATACTGGAAATTCGCAGGCCAATGCACCGAATGCGGGCATTGCACGGGTGCATGCGATTCGCTCACGCAAGCCGAGATGACGCTCGGGCAAATTGCCAAGGCCATGATCGAGGCCGAGCGCACGGCCGAGACGCGCGAAGATTTGCGGATGAACATCGCGATGAACCCCCAGCTCGTGCAGGCGGTGCGCGGGTGCTTCTTCTGCACGTCATGCAAGAACACGTGTTTCGCGCACAACGACGTGTGCGATCTCATCTACCACGCGCGCGTCGACTTCCAGAACCTCGACCTCATCGCGCGTGGCGACTGGTCGAGCGTGCTCGTCGACGAGGAATGGGACATCTTCACGGCGTATCGTGCGATCCACGGCATCGGCTACGACGACCTCATCCGCCACGATGACGGCGACTGCGAAGTCGCGTTCTTCCCCGGCTGCTCGCTCGCGGCTTACGGCCCCGAGCTCATGCGCGAGATTTTCGAAACCGTCGAAGCGCTCGGTGGCAAGACCACGCTGGTCGACCACTGCTGCGGTTCGCCCCTGAAAAGCGCCGGGTTCTTCGACCGCGCAGAGGCGCTGTGCGACCGCATTTCCGACGAAGTGGCGGCTTCCGGCGCGAAGCGAGTCGTGTGCGTGTGCCCGGGATGCGCGAACGCCATGGCCTCGACGCTCGGCCGCCGAGGCGTCGAGGTGGAGGTGGAAACGCTTTCGTCTTACCTGCTCGCGCACGGGTTCGAGCCGAAACGCAAGGAGCTTCCGCAAACGCCGCTCTACCTATCCAAATCGTGTCAGGACCGCGACGGCAGCTACCTGCGCGACACCTGCGAGCTGCTCGGCGTCGCGCCGGACGTGCCCAAGATCTTCCACGGATGCTGCGGTGCGGGCGGCGGCGTGAGCGCGTTCGACCCGAACCGCCAGGCGCAGCAGGCCGATTCGAAGATGTCGTTCGCCGAGGACGGCTCGACGGTCGTCACGATGTGCCCGACCTGCACCTACACCTATGCATATCGCCTGATGAGCGCTCCGCGCGACCTCGCGAACAAGCATTACACCGAGCTCCTGTTCGAAAACCAATTCGACTGGGACCTCGTGTTCTACCAGCTGAACAGCATGTGGTCGGGGGAGTATGGCCCCTGGTTGGCGAGCGTGTTAGGGTAAGACAATCCACTTCTTAGAAACGGGAGAAACAATGAGCGGTTCGCAAGTTGCGATTATCGGAGACGGCACGGCGGGCGTGAACGCTTTGATTGCGCTGCGCAACAGCGGGTTCGACGGCGTGGTCCGCGTGTTTTCGGATACCGGCATCCTGCCCTACAGCCCCATCCTCACCTCGTATTACGCAGGCGGCGAGAAGACCTATGACGAGTGCTTCCCATGGAGCGCCGAGCAGCTTGCCGAGCTCGAGGCCGAGGTACACGAGAACTGCCCGGTCACCGAGCTCGACACCGAAGCGCATCTCGTCCGCACGCCGCACGGCGATTTCGCGTACGACAAGTGCGTCATCGCGTCGGGATCGACCCCCATGCGGTGGGGCTTTCCCGAGGTGGAGGGCGGCGAGTACGTGCCGCTCGTGCTGCGTTCGATGGACGATGCCGAGCGCCTGAAAGCCGTACTCGAAGACACGAGCGTCGAGCGCGTGCTCGTGAGCGGCGCGTCGATGGTCGCTTTGAAGACGCTCGAGGCGGCGCTCAACCGTGGCAAGCAGGTCACGCTCGTGGGCATGAACCCGCACGTGCTCGACTTCAACGCGCTGCCCGAGGCGGCGGTCCGCTTCGAGCGGGGACTTGTCGAAAAGGGCGTCGAGCTCAGGCTCGGCCAAACGATAGCAGCCGTGAAGCGCGGCGAGCGCCTCGAGGTGACGTTCTCGAACGGCGACTCCGACGTGTTCGACGCGATTTCGGTGGCGCACGGCATGAAGTCGAACCTCGATTTCGTGAAGCCGGGCACGCTGGAAATCGACCGCGCGCTCGTCGTCGACGAGTTCATGCGCACGAGCGACCCGGACGTGTACGCGGCGGGCGATGTCGTGCAGGCCACCGAACTCATATCGGGCGAGAAGCGCGTCGTCGG
>JAFUBE010000473.1 GCA_017460365.1 Eggerthellaceae bacterium | reverse complement strand
TAGTCCCTGCTCGACCCAGGCCCGCCGCCTTCTTGCCAGTTCCGCCGATGTACTGTCGGCATAGCACAAGATGCTTCGATTGCTATCGGGGCCCGAACACCCAGTTGAAGCATAGATGTGACTCAGAAAAGGGGAGCTATTGCCACTCTCGACATCTTAGCCTATCAGCCACGGGCGGCCGTGATCCGAGCAGCAGCCGCCCGTCGCTCGCCTAGCAGGGTGCGATCGTCAGCTCGATGAGGTCTATCTGGTCTCGGTCGTTGCCGGCGCCCCCGTCATCGTCGTCGTGCTCGTACTTACCCCATGCAGGCGGATCAGATAGCCAATGCACGCGATAAAGGGCCTCGTAATAGCCCGTGGCGCCAGGGTTCGGGGTGTCGTAAAAGACGGTGAGCCCGATCAGCTTGCCGCCCTGCATGTTCTTCTCGAACCAGCCGCCAGGGCCGAGCGAGCCCTCCTCGAACTCCACGTCGACGATTCCGCATCCGGGCACCCCGGCAAACGTATCCGAGCTGCCCCCTTCGTCCACCGTGCCGCGCATGTAGGGCAGCCAGGTCTTCTCGCCGCCCGCCATGATGGCGGCCCGGTAGCGCGGCATCGGCAGCTCGGAAGACCCGCCCGCGCTTGCGGGCGCGTCGCCGGAAGGCGACGTGGATCCGGCATCGCCGCCGACGAAATGCAGGATGCACGACCAGGGGTAGTCGTAGTAGCCGTGGACCGACGCCTCCCAGCCCGACTGGTCGCCGCGCTTGTTGCCGTACGCGCCGTTATCGCCCCAGCTGAACTCGCTGAGCACGTCCGGGTACTGGGATTGGCACATGGCCACGTGGTTGCTATCGTTCAGATACAGGTCGCCGGGTTCTGCCAGGAAGGACGTGCCCATGCGCTCGAACAGGCCGGAGCCGCAGAAGACCTCGCTCATATTATGGGTCGTGGCTGCCGCGTCGAGCGCCCCCTCCCAGGGAGTGTGCTGAAGCGCCACAGACCACGCCGTGATCGTCGAGGACGAGCAGTCGTAATCGCCGATGCGGATGCGGTAGCTCTTCCCATCGATCTCCCAGGTTTCCCACGTCGCTCCGTAGCGCTCTTCCCAGCTATACCCGAAACGGTCGTCCTCGCACATTCTCCGGTGGATCTCGGCGGCGATCTCGTTAAGCCTCATGCGCGCCGCCTCCCTTCGGGACGTCGACGTCCGCGTCGTCCAGGTGCTTGCCGATCTCCGCCATCACCGGCGACAGGACCGCCATGCAGAACGCCACGCAAACCGCCCTCTGCGACGGGTCCATGACGCACGCGCCCACGATCAGATCGATGTTGGCGACGATCACGCCGAGCACGCCCTGAACCATCGTGCGCGCCAGCCTCCAGTACCACTCGTTGCTCGTCAGGAATTCAGTCATCGCTTCTCCTCCTCAGCTCCTCGATGTCGCGCTCGGCCAGGTCGGCACGCCTCTCAAGGACGAACACGCGCTCGATCACCTGGTTGTGCTTCTGCACGTGCTCGCTCAGCTGCTCGATCTTCATCTCGGTTATGGCCCTGCTCTTCGAGTTGGACGCGAGCACGCCTATCAGCGTGAGCACGCCCGTTATCGCCGCCGCGAGAATCGATTCCATTGGGCCTCCCTGCATCCGGTGCGCGACTTCCTACGGGACCGAGTATCGGATGCCGTCACAATGTGGCCGGGGCTATGCGGTGAGGTATCCGGGCGTCGAAGCCGTGTCGATGCGGAAGTACGTGTAGGCCGTCTTCGAACTCGCCCACGCCGTCCCGTTTCCGCCGACGAGGCTGGAGCAACCGTAGAAGCACTGCGACCCGCTTATCCCCGAAGACGGCAGCGCCCACGTCGAGTCGGCGTAGATAGTCGTGAGCGAGGAGCACCCGCTGAAGCAGTAGAACAGGTCGGTCAGGCTCGACGGGTCGAACCCTCGGAAGTCGAGCACCTGCGCCGCGATTGACGCGAACGTGTACTGCATCTGATGGACGTTCGCAAGGTTGCCGAGCCCCGTCACGCTAGCAAGGTTTATGCAGCTGTAGAACAAAAAGTCGAGATTGAGGTAGGAGAACGTGGCCATGTCGGCTGCGAACACCGCGCTCGTGAGCTTCTGCCTATGCGTGTCGGCGTTGCCGTCCCAGGGCGTGAACCCGAGCGCCTGGTACTGCCCGATCGCGCAGATGCGCCCCGAGGCCAGCAGCTCGCGCCCGCTCTCGGGAACGGACGACGCCGAGAGAACCGCGCCGCCGTCGGCGTAGAAGAACGCGTGGAACCAGGTGCGGGAGTCCGCTCCCGGGTAGGTGAGGACGCCACCCGGCCCCAGCTTGCACACGCTCGCGCCGCTGCTGTACTTCGGCACGGTGCCGTCGACGCCTCCAACGAGCCTGTTGCACCCGTAGAAGAGGCCGCTCGCGTTCGTCATGGACGAGTTGTCGAAGTTGCCCGCGCAGTATATCGATTCGAGCGCCGAGCAACCCACGAACAGCTGCTTCGCGTCCACCATTCCGGAGAGGTTCTCGAACCCCGACACCTCAACGCAGTTGGCGAGCGCCGTGAACCAGTACGCGCAGTTCAAGATCCCCGACTGCGGCCACGACGAGTGGATGACGACCTTGCGCACGGCGGCCTTCACCGACTCCCAGGGCCGCGCCGACTGACTAGCGTAGCTGGTGGTCGACACCTCCCACGCGTCAACGGGAAGGCCGCCCGAGTAGCAGTGGCGCCCGTCAACGTAGTTGAACTCCAGCGTGCCGAGCGAGGTCAGCACGGCGCGCGGCTTCAACCCGACATCCCACGTGAGTGCCAGTATCGCCGCGGCCATCTCTCCCGGTTGGTAAGTCACGGAAAGGCCGTTCTGCCCGCGTATCGCGTCGGCTATGTCCTCGAACACGGAGTCGGAGAGCACGCCCGATTCCAGCTGCTTGTACGATTGGGGAACGTACCCGCCCGCGTTCGTCCCGTCGAGCGCCGCCACGGCGGCCGCCATCTCTCGCGGCTTGTAGAGCGTCGCGACGCCTGCTTGCATGCGTAAAGCATTTGCTATGTCCGTAAGGATTGAAGTGTCGATGGTGCCGACGGTCATCTTAGAACTCCTCTTCGGAAAGGTCGGCCAGCGCCGCGATCGCGTCGTCAACGTACTGCCTGGTCGCGTAGCTCGACAGGTCGATGGAGAGCACGCCGCCCGAAAGCGACAGGGGCGATGACGGCGTGAAGGTCGTGCCGGAAGCGCCCGCCGGGCCCGTCTCGCCCTGCGGCCCCTGCGGGCCGGTCGCGCCCGTGGCCCCCGTCTCGCCCTTCAGCCCGGAGAACGCGAAGGCGAACGTGCGGGCCGATGCCGTGCCGCCAAGAGTGACGTTCACCGATGGAGTTCCGGCGGTTGCGTCAACCGTGGCGGAAGCGTCCGTTATCGTGGCGTCCGCGCCGTCGTTGCCGTTCGTGCCGTTGGAGCCCGCCGGGCCGGTCTCGCCCTGGACGCCCTGCGGCCCTTGAGGCCCTACCAGGTCGGCGGAGCTCGTGCCACTCGCGCTCGTGACGGAAAGAACCGTGCCGTTCCAGACATGCGTGCAGGAAACGCCGTCGTCCCCGTCGTCGCCCTTATCGCCCTTCGGGCCGGTCGCGCCGGTAGCTCCCGTCTCGCCTTGGACGCCCTGCAAGCCCTGCGGGCCTTGCGGCCCGGTCGCGCCAGTCGCGCCGGTTTCCCCTTGAATGCCCTGAGGCCCTTGCGGGCCGACCAGGTCGGCTGAGCTCGTGCCACTCGCGCTCGTCACCGTGAGCACGGTGCCGTTCCAGGCGTGAGTGCATGAGATCCCGTCATCGCCGTCGTTCCCGGCGGGTCCGGTCGCGCCTTGCGGGCCGACCTCGCCCTGGATGCCTCGCGGCCCCTGCGGACCAGCATCGCCGGCGTCACCTTTCTCGCCTTGCGGGCCTTGCGGTCCGGGTTCCCCCTGGACGCCCTGCGGGCCCTGCTCGCCGGCGTCCCCCTTATCGCCCTTCGGGCCTTGCGGGCCTGTCGCACCGGTTTCCCCCTGCGCTCCCTTGGCGATGTCGGCGGTCGTGGTGCCGTTCTTGTCGGTTATGGATATCACCGCGCCTGTGGCCGTCTGCGTCACGGTCGCCGTGGGCGAGAACCCGTCCTTGCCGTCGGCCCCGTCGTAGTCTCCGCGCTGCGCCGCCGCCCGGATCGCCGCCGCCGCGTCGTTGGCATTGCCGGCGGCCGTGTTCGCAGCCGCCGCTGCATCGTTGGCCGCCGTGGCCGCATCCGTGGTGACGCCCTCCGCGTTCTCGTAGGCGGCGATCGCCTGGACGAACAGCGTGAACCCGTCCTCGGGCTCCAAGCCGTCGACCAATACCCGCTCCACGCGGATGAGGAACGTGCGGGTGGAGATGTAGCGCCCGCCGCCGAGCGAGAGCATGATAGAGGCGTCAACGACGCCGGAAGCCTCACACATGGCGGAGGGATAGAATACTTGGAACGTCCCGGCGAAGGCGTCGACCTCGTCGAACGCGGTGGTTCCCCGCTTGCCGGTCTGCCGGTGCGTCCACACCAGGTACGCGGTAGCGCCGTCCAGATCGGCTGCGGAGCCGTCCTCGCGCACCGAAAGCGCGATACCCCGCCCCTGCGCGTCCATGGGCGATGCGACGAGTATGTCGCTGACCGTCTGGTCGGCCAGGTTCCACGTGAGCTGATGGAGTCCGAAGGTTTCGAGCATGTGCGCCGCGCTTTCGCCGAGTTTCGCTTACGGCGAAGATGGTAAGCGCGCGTCACAACATCAGAAATCGATGCCGGAGAGGTCGTCAAGGTCGTCAATCGCCTCGGTCACGGTGTTCTCCACGACGGTCACCGACGCCGCCGTGGTAAGGTTCCCATCGATGCCGGTCACGTCGCTCTGCAACGCGGCGACATCTGCCGCAAGCGAGCTCACGGACGCATAGTCGACGGGATGCACCGTCCCAATGGTCACGCGGGCGACAACAGTGTTCCCGAACTCGCGAACACGCCGCACCACCCGCGCCTTCAGCCGCCATTCTGGGTCGAGGGACGTGTCGACGACGGCCACCGTGTCGCCCAGCTCCGCGTCGTCGCCGTCGAGCGCCGCAACGTCTATCTCGTAGGACACCTTGGGCTGAACCGCCTCCGCCAACGCCCGCCTCGTGAGGGCCAGTAACCTCGCCGGGTCGGTGACATCGGAAAATTCAACTTTGCCGAAGCTATGCTGGCGGGTGGTCCGGCTGGCGTCCCAGCGCCCCCATATCAGCTTAGCGTCCTCGTCGGCCACGTAGTTCAAGCCTCCGTTGATGTCGCCGAACGTAAGCTTGCGCCGGTAGCCGGGGACGTAGTTGCCCTCCTAGTCGGTGAAAGGCAAGCCTGCGCCGAAGCCATAGAGCGCCGTGTACACCTCTTGTTCGAGCACGGTCTTGGTGCATGCGGCCATGTTCTTGGAGTAAGTGAAGCGCATCCCCTTCCAGGAACCCCGTTGCGCGTCGAGCCGCACGGATCGCGACGACACCCGCCCGCCCGACACGGCGATGACGGGCGTTATCTCGCCCTGCCAGACTTCGGCGACGCGCCGCAGGCCCCAGAGGGCGTTTTGATGGTAGATCAGCGCCCCGGCTGTGCCGAGGTTCGCGCAGTAAGCAATAATCCAGCGCGTCGGCGCTAGCACTGCCGCGAGAGCCTGTTGCGCCGTCCGGTTCACGAGCTGCGCCTCCTCGATGAAGTCATCCAGCATCTCGCAGAGCGACGATTCCGCATACACGCTGCAGAGGCCGCCCATCGGCTCCTCGGTGCGGACGATCACATGCTCGCGCCACGTCCCGCCATCCAACCATAAAAGCCGGTCGCCCTTGGCGGGAACCTCACGGCATTGGAACTCTATCGTGTCCTCGCCGTTGAGTTCCTCGGTGTGCACGAGGCTCCCGACGACGGGAAGCGTGCCGATCCGCTCGTCCCAGCGCGTGAACCGAAACAACTTGGGCACCGCGCCCGCCATGCTAGGCCCACCTCTCGGTGAAGCGGATCTCGTAGTAGCTGCAGCCTATGCAGGAAACGATGCGGTCGCCCGGTTCCAGGCTGAAGAAATCGCTGCCGAGCGCAACGCAGTCGCGGGCATCGGCGTCGTTTATGCGCACCGACTCGGTAGCGCAGTCGATCACCACCGCCTCGCCGCCGGCGAACTCGTAGTCGACGTCGATGGTCCTGCCGACGGCGGCCTGGTAGACGCGCACCTGCGAGCCCTGCTGCGCCACGAGCCGGATCTCGGGGTAGGTGGGCCACGTCCCGCCGACGTCGAAGCGCCCGATGCGCTCGACGCGCTCCCGCCCGTAGGCGATCGGGTCGAACAGGGTGAAGGTAATCTCGCATTGCCCGTCGCTGAACAGCTTCGACCATTGCCCCGCGTCCACGAGCAGGGCATCGCGGTAAGTCAGCTCAGGGTCGTCGGGCAGCACGAGCTCGCCGCCGCCTGGGGAGCACAGCCAGAACGCAAGCTTGTGCCTGATTTCCGCAAGCTCCACCACGTCGGGAGAGAAGCCGGGGTCCAGGAACAGCTTAACCTTCACGTCCACGGGAGGAACGTAGCCGATCACGAGCATCGCGCCCGCACGCCCCGGCACCTCCATGGCCTCGGCGATGATGGGGTTGGCCGACTTCCAGTACACTTCCGCCGTGCAGTATTCCGAGAAGTCGTGTCCCGCGTAGATTATCGACCTCATGCGTTACCACGCGCCCTTCCGTAGGTCGCGGCCTTGCGCTGAGCCTCGCGCGCCGTCCTGTCGTACTCGCCGAACGCACGGGTCCGTCGGATCTCCGCGCCGACCTGCCCGCGCTCGGGCCTCGCGTCTTTGTAGGTTTTCCCGTTCATACCGACCTCGCAACCGTCAACGTGACCTCGAACTGCCATACGAACCGCCCGGACGAGTCTCGCTCCTCGAACTCGGGCGCCGTGGTGTCAAGGCCGCATATGCGCCAGGGCCACACTTGAGCATTCCGCTCCCAGCCGTAGTGTCTGATTTGCTGCTCGCAAGCGTTAGCGACGGTCTCGGCGTCGGCAGACGCTTCGCGCACGACCATCACCGTCACGGGCACCGTCCCGCGCTCCTCGCCCTCGATGCGCGACACCCGCGTGAAAGCCCCCTGCACCAGCACGATCGGCTCGGCGCAGTCAACCACCGACGGCAAAGATTTTGGGAAGACGTTTGGGAATTGAGCCGCCACCAGGGCGGATGCCACCAATTCAGCCAACAGCACCAGGATCACCCCACTTCCAACCGCCAGCATTCCACGCGTCCGAGCAAGTCACCGCCGGGCTCGCACTTGCGCACGAAGTACGACCGCCCGCCTATGCAGACACGCGACCCAACCGGCACCTCGAAAGCGCCCTTGGAGTTGATGGCGTCAACGTAGACGACGCCCCCGCTCACAGCGGAGCGGTGGGCGTCGTCAGTTACTTCGTCTTGTTACTTCGTCTTTCCTCTGGAACAGCACGCCGATGATCGCCGCTGGCTCCGAGTAGGTGCCGTCGGCGTTGGGCGTGCACACAGTCATCGTCTTGGTCAGCAGGTTGCGCGGAATGCGCCTGAACATCCTCATCGGCCGACCCCCGCGAATGTGTAGCCCGTTCCCACGAGCTCCTTCAAGGCCATCTGCGTGGCGATCTCCTCTCCCGTGGTGCCTCGGTTCTCGTAGTTCTTCACAGAGAAGTCGCCTATCGAGAAGCCCCCGACCTCGCCGAAGCCGAACTCGGCGAAGGCGTCGGTGGCCGCGCACACGGCCCGCTTGTAGGCGGTCGAAGTCTGGCACGCGCACTTCGCAGCGCAGAGCCACTTCACGTGCGCCTCGGCTGCGCCCGAGAATTCGCCGAAGGCGGCCTCGTCAAGGCCGCCCCCGTACTGCTCCGAGTAGTATGCGAACGTAACCGCCATCGGGCCTTACTCCGTGTCGGCGCCCACATAGACGCCGTCGAGCTTCGCTTCCATCAGGTCCACGAGGCTCACCTTGCGGTACTTGAGCATGTAGCTATCCAGCGTCTCGAGCTCGTTGGGGCTGAACACCTTGCTCGCGATATGCCGGTCGAACTTTATGGCCGCCGACTTCTCGACCACCATGAAGTTGACGTCCTTGCCGGCGGCCGTGGCCTGCTCGTAGTAGCTCCCCAGGTTTGCCTTCGCGGGCGACGCGACCGCCGTGTAGGTGTAGGGGCTCGCCGCCGTGCCGGACCCGCTGCGCGTGTAGTAGGTCTTGCCCTCCACGACGTCGGTGTCCTCGGTCAGGGCGTACACGGCCTGGCGCTTGCGGTACCCGAACCCGTCGTCCCCGCCGGAGAGCAGGTCGATGGCCGTGTAGAAGCGCACCTGCGGCACCTCCACGATGCGGCTGAAGCGCCCGAGCACGCGGTTGCTCCTGTTGGGGTTGGCCGTGGAGAAGTCCTCGATCACCCCGTGCAGCGTCGGCGTGATGAACAGGTAGCGGCTTCCGGTGGATACCTGCTTCTCGTCCATCTCGTTGGTGACGGTGCGCAGCGCCGCCAGGATGTCCTCGGCGTCTGCGGAGGACAGGTCCTCGCTCTGGGTCGTCACGCCATCGTGCGAGGCGATCTGGCTGAACGTGAACGCGTCGGCTTCCGGCGCCACCTGGGTGCGCTGAAGCTCTGCGCCGGCGGTCACGAACGCGTCCAGGATCCCGCCTTCCTCCACGTCCATAACGTCCGCAAGCAGGCGCAATCCGCGATCGTAGTTGACGGATTTCGTCTCGTAGGTGAGGGAAATGCTCCCGTCGCGGTAGCCCACGTTTCGAGTGTAGTCCCCGAGGCCCGTGACGTTTATCATCGGGATCTTTATCTCTCGCGCGTTCTTGCTTGCCCGGATGAGTCCGCGCCCGCTGTTCAGGCAGCCCGATACCGACGCCCTCTGGTATACCTCGTCGAGGATCCCGGTGAAGTTGGCTGCGAATGCGATGCTGTTCGGCATGTTCGTACCTTCTCTCTGTCAGGTGGTGGTTACTCTTTGTCGGTGAGCCCTGCGAGCTCGCGCCAGTGCCTCACGTCCTTGCCGGCGTCGCCCGCCGCCCCGGCGCTTGGAAGCCCGGTCGCGCCGGTCTGCTTGGCTGGCGCGTCCTGGAACATCCAGGGTTCGGCCGCCTTCAGGGCTTCGATGTCCCCGCCGTGGTCCTCCAGCACAGCCCGCGCCGCCTTCACGTTGCGGCATCCGGCGAGCATCAGGTTGAACTCGACGCGCTCGTCTTCGCCCTGCTTCTTCAGCGCGGCAATCTCCGCACGTAAGCCGTCTGCCGTCTCAGCGCTCTTGGCGGCTTCGGCGATCTGCGCCTCGAGCTCCGCGATCCGGGAATCCCGCTCAGCCAACTGCGCCTCGTACGCCTTTGCGTCAACGCCGTTTCCTGTTCCGGCGTCAGGCTTCGCGTGCCTGCCTTGCGCCTCCTGCTGGCCTGTCGTTTGCTGATGCGCCGCTTGCTGCTCCTGCTGCTGCGTTTCCTGCCGCGCTTGCGTGCCGCCATTGTTCTCACCGTCCATGACCTCATCCTTTCGTCTTCGCGGGCAAAAGGAAAGCCCGCACCGTTACCGATGCGGGCAGTATTCACCATTGTCACAACCTGGATGGGAAAGAGGCATGCTGCGCTGCTCTTCGGGAGCTCGACGAAGGCAGAGGGGCATCAGAGATTCACGAGCTTTCGCCGCCAAAGTCGAGGGCGGGGTCGCCGCCTGCGGCGGAAGGCTCGATGCCCTCATGGCGAGAGCCCGTCGCTACCCCCTCAGCTCGGCTGCGGCTCGCACGAACTTCCGCACGGCGGGGCTCGGGTCCTTGGAGTAGTAGAGGCAGTAGGGGATCGTCTTGTCCCACCGCACGCCCACCGTCGAGACCAGCGGGTGGAGGCCGCGCCAGATCTCCTTGCTCAGCAGGACCTCGTTACCCATGGCGCAGCGGTCGAATATCGTCATGTCGTAGAAGGTGAACTCCACGAACTCGACGCCGGCCGCCTGCTCGGCGATCTCGTCGCGCGCGGAGTCGATGTAGGGGTTGCCCCGCATCGGCACGAGCACGCGGCGCCCCGCGAGCTCCCCCACCTCCACATCGTCGCGCCCGGCGAGCACGTCGCCGAGCGCCACGTTCAGGCAGAGGGGCGGGTCGCCCAGCACGACCATGTCGCAATTGCGCTCCTCCTCGGGGGCGAAGCGCGTGCTCGCGAGCACGTCGACCTCGTCCCCGAAGTGCTCGACAGTGCGCAGGTAGGACTCGTGCGTATCGGCGACGGGCACGAACTGGATGCGCAGGTCGAGGCCGTTTAGGATCAGGTCCTGGCACAGCTGCAGCAAGGGCTGTCCCGACTGGTACAGCGACATGCCCACGCGCACCAGGCCGTCGTCGCGCTCCTGGCTCGACGCCCGCTCGAGCGCGCGCCTGCAGCGCTCCACGATGTCGCGGGCGTCGTCCACGAGCAGGCGGCCGGCCGGCGTCAGCCCGATGCCCTTGTTGGAGCGCTCGAACACGGCGAAGCCTATCTCCTGCTCGAAGGCGTTCACCTGCTTCACGAGGGCGGGCGCCGTGTAGCCGAGCGCCTTGGCCGCCTTGTTGAAGCTGCCGAGGTCTGCCGTCTTGATGACCGCGTCGAGTCGCTTGTCGTACATGCTCGGGCCCCTCCGTTTAAACCGATGGGACAAACGTTATAACAAACCGTGCGGTTCCGCAAGGCGCAACCGCGGTGTATCTTGGCAACCATGAGGAGAGCAAAAACAACGGGATGAGCTGCACGAGCAGCCCTATGCCCCCATGCCCTGAAACGCCGTCGGGAAGAGCCCGGCGAGCCCCGGGCCCGGGCCCGGGT
>JAFUBE010000472.1 GCA_017460365.1 Eggerthellaceae bacterium | reverse complement strand
AGGAGAGAAGGAATGAACACCGTAGAGGAAGCGATTCGCGAGCTGCAGGTCGGGCGCCTCATCATCGTGGTCGACGATCCCGATCGCGAAAACGAAGGCGACCTCATCTGCGCCGCGCAGCACGCGACGACCGCCAACGTGAACTTCATGGCGACGCACGCGAAGGGCCTCATCTGCATGCCGATGAGCTCCGAGCTCGCGCACAAGCTGAATTTCCAGCAGATGGTCAGCGAAAACACCGACAACCACGAAACCGCGTTCACCGTGTCGGTCGACCACGTGTCGACGACCACCGGCATCTCGGCCGAAGAGCGCGGGCTCACGGCGCGCATGGTGGTCGAGGAACGCTCGCACCCGAACGACTTTCGCAGGCCCGGCCACATGTTCCCGCTGGTGGCGCGCCCGGGAGGCGTGCTCGAACGCAACGGGCACACCGAGGCGACCGTCGACCTTCTACGGCATGCGGGCATGAAGCAGGCGGGCCTGTGCTGCGAGATCATGCGCGACGACGGCACCATGATGCGCACGAGCGAACTGGTGCAGAAAGCGGCCGAATGGGGCCTCGCGATCATCTCGATCAAGCAGCTTCAAGACTACTGCCGAGCGCACGACAATCACATGCGCGAGGAAGCGGTGGCGAAGCTGCCGACCTCGTACGGCGATTTCGTCATCCACGGCTTCGTGAACGACATCACCGGCGAAGAGCACGTCGCGCTCGTGAAGGGCGAGATCGGCGACGGGCGCGACGTCTTGTGCCGCGTGCATTCCGAATGCCTGACCGGTGACGTGTTCGGAAGCCGGCGTTGCGACTGCGGTGACCAGCTGCATCGCGCGATGGCGCAGATCGAGGCGGAGGGGCGCGGCGTGGTGCTGTACATGCACCAGGAAGGGCGCGGCATCGGGCTCATCAACAAGCTGAAAGCATACAAGCTGCAGGAAGAGGGCCTCGACACGGTTGACGCCAACGTGGCGCTCGGCTTCGAAGCCGACATGCGCGAATACTGGTCGGGTGCGCAGATCTTGCGCAACCTTGGCTGCAAGACGATTCGCCTGCTCACGAACAATCCCGACAAGGTGTACGGCCTGGCCGACTTCGACCTCGACATCGTGGAGCGCGTCCCCATTCAGGTCGAGCCGCAGGAGTACGACCGCAAATACCTCGAGACGAAGGCCTCGCGCATGGGCCACATCCTCGACGAAGTGCTGTAATCATACGAAGGAAGGAGAACCAGCATGGCAGTGAAGTACCTGGAAGGCAAGGTTGTAAGCGAAGGCGTGAAGGTGGCTATCGTGGGCGCGCGCTTCAACGAGTTCATCACGAGCAAGCTGATCGCCGGCGCAATCGACGCGCTCGTGCGCCACGACGTGAGCGAGGACGACATCACGGTCGCCTGGGTTCCCGGCGCGTTCGAGATTCCGCTCATCGTGGAGAAGCTCGCCGAAAGCGGCAAGTACGACGCGGTCATCGCGCTCGGAGCGGTCATCCGCGGCGCCACGAGCCACTACGACGTGGTCGTGAACGAGGTTTCGAAGGGCATCGCGCAGGTCGCGCTCAAGACCGGCGTGCCCGTGATGAACGGCGTGCTCACCACCGACACGATCGAACAGGCTATCGAACGCGCTGGCACGAAAGCTGGCAACAAGGGTTTCGAATGCGGCACCGGCGCCATCGAAATGGT
>JAFUBE010000471.1 GCA_017460365.1 Eggerthellaceae bacterium | reverse complement strand
CGCCGACGAGGCAAACCCGGCTGATGCGTTGAAGTACGGCCAGCGCACGGTCGAGCGCCTGTTCTCGGTCACGAACTACGTTCGCTACATCGGCATCGCGCTCATCATCCTGCTCGTGTTCTTCGCTCTCGTGTTCATCAACAACACCATCCGCCTGGCCATCATGGCCCGTCGCAAGGAAATCGCCATCATGCGCCTGGTCGGTGCGTCGAACGGCTTCATTCGCGGGCCTTTCCTGATGGAGGGCGCGCTTCACGCCGTCATCGGCGCGGCGCTCGCCGTCGGCGCGCTCGAGTTGATTCACCGACTTGCGCTTCCGCGTCTGCAAGGTTCGCTCGCGTTTTTGCCGATCGAGGTGAACGGAACCACGTTCCTTGTCATCTACCTAGTGCTGATCGTCGCGGGTCTTGTCATCGGCCTGATCGGTTCCGCGCTCGCCATGCGCCGCTACCTGAAGGTCTAGTCGATTGCGGGTCGTCTGGCGATGTGCGTCGGGCGACTCGTTTACAATACGGGCATGGGCACCAACACCAACAATTCGAGAGCTGCTGCGCGTACGCGGAAAATGCGTGCGCGCAGTCATCGTTTAATCAAGCTGTTCATCGCATTCATCCTGGTCGTCCTTGCTTTTTTGGGCGGGTTTGCATTGCGCGGCCAGAGCGCTTTCTTGCAGTCGCTCGGTTTTCCCGCCTCGGTTACGGGGCTCGATCAGACCATTGCGTCCGACTTGGCTGCCCAGTCCGACGTGTACAATTCGGTTTCGGCGCGCATGGCCGAGGTGGAAACCCTGCTCGCCAGCGACAGCCTCGATTCGTACGACCTGGCCGAGGCTACGGGCACGACGCTCAACGGGCTGGCGGAGGCGTCGAACGACCCGTATCTGCGCTATTATTCGCCCGAGCGTTACACCTCGCTTTTGAACTCGCAAGACGAAGGGTACGCTGGCGTGGGCGTTTTGTTTTCGGAATACAACGGCAAGGCCTACGTCGTCGACGTGTTCGAAGGGTCGCCTGCGCAGCTCGAAGGCGTTCGAGAGGGAGATTTCGTCGTGTCGATCAACGGCGACAACTCGCAGACCTGGTCGCGCAGCGAGGTGGCGGCGGCGCTCAGCCAGGAGCAGGGCTCGACCGTGGTCATCACCTGGCGGAGGCCCGAATCCCTCGAAGCCGACGGCGGCGAAGAATTCACGACGACATTGGCTTGCGAAGAGTACAACGAGGTGAATGTCACGACCGAGTACAACAGCGAACGCACGGTGGGCTACATCAAGATGAAGCAGCTCACCCAGAATGCATCTGCGCTCGTTCAATCGGCAATTGCCGATTTGACAGCCCAAGGTGCGCGCTCGTTCGTGCTCGATTTGCGCGACAACCCCGGCGGGTACCTGAGCCAGGCCGTCGGCGTGGCGAGCCAGTTCATGAGCAGCGGGACGGTCGTCGAGATTCAAACGGTCGACGGGCAGTCCGCGCGCACGGCGTCGGGCCAGCCGGCCTCTCCCGCGCCGCTCGTGGTGATCACGAACAAGAACACGGCTGCGGCTGCCGAAGTGGTTGCGGCAGCGCTCAAGGAGAGCCAACGCGCCACGTTGGTGGGCACCAACACGATGGGGAAGGGCTCGGTGCAGGTGCTTTCCGAGCTGTCGTTCGGAGGCGCGTTGCGCTACACCGCCGCCTATTACCTAACGCCCGAAGGCCATGCAATCGACCAGGTCGGCGTTACCCCCGAAGTCATTCTCGAGGCCACAGGCGACGGCGATCCCCAGAAGGATTACGCAATAGAGCTGGCTGCCTCCCAGGTGGTAGAATAGGCGTTCCCTTCGCGAATCGTTCGGGGTGCGCTTGTCTTTCGGAGGAAATCTATGGCTCGCAGACGTTCACATACACGCCGTACGGCGCGGAGCAACCCGCGCGGCCGCATCGAGATGCGGCGCGGCGGCTACGGGTTCGTACAGACCGCGGAAGGCGAATACTTCATCCCGAAAAAGAACACGCGCGGCGCATTTCCCGACGACGTGGTCGAAATCGCGCCTGTGAACCAGCAAGGTCGGTACCGGCGCATGCCGGGTTCAGGCGAACGCAAGCGCGTGGCGCGCGTCGTGCGCGTGATCGAGCGCGCGCACGAGGAGCTCGTCGGGTATTACCGTCATGCCGAGCCGTTCGGCGTGGTTGAGCCGGTCGATCCCCTGATCAACCACGACGTCTTCACGATGCTCGCCGACAACCCGGATATTCCCGATGGCGCGGTCGTGCGCGTGGCGATAACCACGTTTCCCGACCGCAATACCGCAGCTACCGGCCAGGTGCTCGAGGTGCTCGGCGACGAAGACGACGAGCGCGTGGCAATCGACCTCATCGTGGCGCGCAGCAAGCTCGAAACGTCGTTTTCGGAGGCGGCGCTCGAACAGGCTGCAGGTGCCGAGGTGGCGCCCGACGACGCCCTTGCGAGCGGGTATCGTGACCTGCGCGACCGTTTCGTGTTCACGATCGACCCGGTCGATGCGCGCGATTTCGACGACGCCGTTTCGCTCGAGCGCATCGACGCGTCGGATGGCGCTGTGCATCCCGCTGCAAAGTGGCGGCTCGGGGTCCACATTGCCGACGTCTCGCATTACGTGGCCTGGGATTCGCCTATCGACCTCGATGCGCGCCGGCGCGCTACAAGTGTGTACCTGGTCGACCGCGTGATTCCCATGCTCCCCGAGAAGCTGTCGAACGACGTGTGCTCGCTACGCCCCGACGAGGATCGCCGCACGATGACCGTGGATTTGTACCTCGACGGGTCGGGCGAAGTCGTCGCTGCCGATCCTTACCCTGCGCTTATTCGCTCGAATGCGCGCCTGACCTACGATGATGCGCTTTCCTGCCTGCGGTCGGGAGAAGGGGAGGGCGGCTTGTCTCACGACCTCGCCTGGCGAATCGCCGAGCTCTCGGCCATCGCGCATAAACGCGCGTCTCGGCGCGAGAGACGTGGCGGCCGTGATTTCGATACGGTCGAGGCGAAGGTGCGCCTCGATGAGACCGGCTACCCCACAGGAATCGACCTGCGCGAGAAACACGATGCGACCGAGCTCATCGAAGAGGCCATGATCATGGCCAACGAGGCAATTGCCCGTCACTTGCGCGACGCAGCGTTTCCGTGCATGTACCGCGTGCATGAGCAGCCGGCGAACGATGCGCTCGAGGGGCTCGTTCCGGTATTGGAAGAGTTCAGCTGGTTCAAGAAGATCGACCAGGCGCGCTTTGTCGCGGGCAATCCCCACGCGGTGCAATCGGTGCTCGCGGCGGTTGCGGGACGGCCCGAAGATGCGTTGGTTACCACGCTTGTGCTGCGCTCGATGAAGTGCGCCGTCTACAGCTCGCTGCTTGGGCCCCACTACGGCCTGGCAAGCGATGCGTACGCGCATTTCACGTCTCCCATCAGGAGGTATCCCGACCTGGTG
>JAFUBE010000470.1 GCA_017460365.1 Eggerthellaceae bacterium | reverse complement strand
TCCGGAGGGCGGCTGAAAGCCGCAAATGCAGGTCTTTCCTTGGAATGGAACATCTCAAGTGCCCAGCAAGGGATGGTTCGACCCAGATGCAAAAAACGCCCCCTCCCGGCCAGAGAAGGGGCGAAGGGAGCCGCACTGCCGTTCTTAGCGCCTAGGTTTCGGCGACGCCGACACCGACGTGGCAGTTGTCGCCGAGTCGGACGTCGTCGCGGCGAGCTCCGACCTGAGCGAGTCGGCCTCCGCGCGTGCTGACGCGAGGTCGGCCTCGGCCCTGTCGAGTCGGCCGTTCAACGTGTTTATCTGGGCAAACAGCGACTGCACGGTCGCCTCGGACGCCTCCGCTCGCGCGACGGCGTCCCTTACCTGGTCCTCGAGCCTCCCGTTCGAGGCCCTGAGCGACGCCATCTCGATGTCTCGCTCGACGAGGCCACGTTCTGCCTTCGAGGCCCTTTCGGTGGCCTCGTCGCGGGAGGACTCGGCCGCTGACACTTCGTCCGCAGCCTCACGGCGGAGCTCGTCGATGTCGTCGCGGACCCGGTCGATCTTCGCGCGCGCGGCCGAGAGCTCGAGGTCCTTGTCGGCCAGGGCATCACGCGCGGCCTGGGCCTCACGGCGGAGCTCGTCGGCCTCGGCGGCGCGAGCCTCGGCGGCCTCCATGGCGTCGGCCATCTCCTTGGCCTTGCCTACGGCCTCGTCGCGGGCGACCATGGCCTCGTCGCGGGCAGATTCTGCCTTCTCCCGCTCGTCCATCGCCTGGTCGACCACGTCCTGCATCTGCCGACGCACCACCTCGCGGGCCTGGTCGAAGGCCTCGACCTTCGATTGGAACAAGATGCGCATCTTCTGCGCCAGCGCGTCGAAGGTCTCGAGGTCGGCGGCGTGGTCGACGTGCGCGGCAGCGAACTCCGTGCTCGTGTAGACCTCTCTCATCTGCAGGAAGAGCTCCTCCTGCGTGATCCCCAGTCTCTCGGCGTTGCTTTTGACCCATTCGGCATTCTCTTCGGAGGTGCGGAACTGGACCTTTGATTCGGCCATGGGTAGACTCCAATCTGGGCGCTGCAACGCCCGCTCACGAGCCCCGGTCCCTGTTGCCGGGGCTCAACTTACTGTGTACCCATCTTGGATACTATGTATACATATGTATTCATCGTTTTATCTGCGGATACGTTATGGATACTGTGTATCCTTATGGATACATGTATATCAATTTCTCTCTTTACCTTCTCAGCTGGCGCTTCCAAGACGATATTTCTCTCCGGGCCCTGCCCGGCATGGCCTAGCCAGCCTCGATCTCGGCCAGCTGTTCCTCGGCCACCTCGGCGCGGGCCCGCCACGACGCGGCCTCCGACCTCGCATCCGCCAGCTCGGCCTCGACATCCTGCAAGCGATGCCTTGCCGCGCGCAAGCGAAGCTCGGAATCACCAAGTAGACGGGTGGCCACGTCGAATACGAGCTTGAGACCCTCCAGTCGATCATCGGAGCCCCCGGCCCTCTCGAGCCTGGATTTGTCATCCGCCATTCCACTACCTCCTTCGAAGCTGCTGTCGGTGTCGCTGGACGCCGACAAAACCAACGCTACCAGCGTTTCCGCTGGCCGCCGCTGGCATTCGCATTGGTTGCGAGGTAGTGGTATGTTTCGTTGCCAGCAGTGTGATTTGACAACATCTCCGCGGGTGACTAGTCCACTCGCACTTTTGCGGTTTGGCGCGGGCTCGACGCCCTCGAAATAGGCCTCGAGCGAATCGAGGCTGACCGGAGCGTTGAGACAAGGGCGGCGCTGGACGTTGCGTTCGTTGCAGGAACCGCTGCGGCCGTGCACGTGTCCGTGCTGCATCCAAGCCAGTGCGAAACGAACATGCTTCAGTGTTTGTCTTGTCAGGTTCACAGCGTCTGTAAATACTACTGCCCCTTTCTTGACAAAAACGCAATGCAAACGATATACTGTGTATTACAAGGAGGTTACCATGGAGACCATCACAACGAGCATACGTACTGATGCGCAGCTGAAACGCGAGGCCGACAGGCTTTTTGCCGACCTTGGCATGAACTTCTCCACCGCCGTGAACACGTTCCTTCGCCAAGCGGTTCGCGAACAGGGCCTGCCGTTCCGGCCGACGCGCGACGTCCCTAACGCTGAGACGCTAGCGGCGATGCGCGAGGCCGATCGCATCGCGAACGATCCCGAAGCAGTCGGCTTTACGAACGTCGACGATCTCTTCGCGGACTTGGACGCGTGATCATGCGGGAGATACGTCAGACCTCACGCTTCAAGAAGGACTACAAGGCGGCAATCAAGCGAGGTCTTCCTAAGGACGAGCTACGGGTGATAATCGAGTCACTAGCCAAGGACGAACCTCTTCCTGAACGCTGTCGGCCCCACATGCTTTCTGGCAACTGGGTTGGTCATTGGGAGTGCCATATACGCTCGGATTGGCTGCTCATCTACAAGGTCACCGAGGACGTCATGGTGCTCACACTCGTGCGCACCGGAACACACAGTGACCTCTTCGATGAATAGCGTCTTGAGGAAAGCTTCACTGAGTCACACAAGCCCGGATACTAGAGGTCGGCCGAGAAATGATGTTAGTATCACGTGATACTAACATCATTTGCCTACTTGTCCGGCGCGAAGATGATGTGCTGGCCTGACTCGAGCTGGGTCCACTCGAGGCCCAGGGTCTCGATTGCGGCAAGGGCGCCCATGTACGAGTCTCGCGTTCGCCCCTCCGGAAGCCGGCTCGTCGGCCTCATCTCGTCGAGGAGCGCCTCGAGCGCCCGCAGCCTCTCGTCATCCAACGTCATCGTTTCCCCCGTTCGTTTATGCAATACGGTGCCCCCAGCTTTTGCCCGAAATCGGCCCCTTTTCCGCGTCGATGCGTTTATGCAAAACCAGCACGGTGCCTCAGCCGACGTAAAACCGCAGGTGACGCGCCGACGACCTGCTGTTTTACACCACCGCTTTACATAACATGCATTATCAACTTATTCGCTTTCGCGGCCGATTATTGGTTACCGGCCCTTTCGGCGTACAGCTTGAACAGGTGCGCTACGATCCTCTCCTCGTCACCGCCGAAGTCCACGCCATAGGCCCTCTCTACCGCGGCATCCAGCGCCCTGTGGGCAGCCATCAGCTCCGGGAAGAACACCTCGTTGTCCGGGTCGTAGAGGTCGGCGAGGGTGGCCCCGTCATAGAGCTTGCGCGAGTTGAGGACCCTCTGGGCAAGACTGGATATCTCTGCCTTCGTCGCCTCGCCAGCCTCGGGCCAGACGAAGTTGTTGTAGACGACGCCCGCCGAGTAGCGGTAGTCACTCTTGAGGCGCCCCGCAACGGTGCGCATCCATGCATTGTGGAACTGGCTGTGGAGCACGCCAAAATGGTAGACGGAGGCGTTCGGGGCCAGTCTTACCAGGTTGCTGCATAGCGTTTCGGGACCGATAAACCCCATAGGAACATATCTGCGTCGTTCTGACGATACTTCCGGAATGATGATCGATGTCGAAGTTGGGATTATCTCCGTCCCGAAGTGAGCTGGCGTCTTCGCGGCGGCAAGTGTCTGTTTCCTCTTGCTCGACAGTCTGTATTGACGCACCCTCTCGATTCGCTCACGACATAGAGGGAGATCCTTAAGGTCTGCCCACGTTGCCTCCCCCAGCCAGAGTGACCATCGCACGTAACCGTGCAGGAACTCCTTCGAACCGAGCCAGGGATGGAAGAATCTGGCTGCCCCCGGCTCCCTGCGCAGGAACTCGTTCTTCTCCTCGTCGGTGAAGAGGTAGTTGCCGTCATCTATCGGCTGTGAGCCGATTCCTATCCTCGGCACATCGCACAGGGGCTGAGCGCGATTCCATATGAACACGTCCGGGGCGTCCTTGAGGTAGGCGTTTATCCTCGACGGATACTCCCTCCTCGCCTCGCTGTCCGGCGTGTCGTGGATGTACAGCTCCTTGACGGTGTTCTCGCGCGAGAAGCCCACGATGACGCAGAACACGTGGGCCTTGTTCTCGGCCTCGTTGTCCCAGCGGAACGTGTTGTGCGCGAAGTCGATGTGTATGCCCATGTCGTGCAGCGGCTTCCAGATGTTCGCCACCTGCTCTCCCTGGCATATCGAGTTGGTGGAGACGAGCGCGGCCCGGCAGCGCGTGCCCGCCATGAACCGGGCGGCCTTCATGTACCACGCGGCGCAGTAGTCGATGTTCCCGGCGTTCTTCATCCCGTCGAACACCCTCAGCACCTGGTCCTTCTGCCTCGGTGACTGGAACCTAGCGCCAACGAACGGCGGGTTGCCGGCTATCGCCGAGAGCGTCGACGGGAACACCTGGCGCCAGTCAACCTCGAGGGCGTCTCCCTCGACGATGCTCTCGTTGCTGCGCAGCGGGAGGAAGTCGAAGCTGTACCCGGGCATGACCTCCTGCGTCCTGGCGAGCATCTGCTCCTCGGCGATCCAGAGCGACGTCTTTGCGACGGAGACGGCGAAGTCGTTGATCTCTATGCCGTAGAAGTGGTCGAGCCTCACGCGTATCGGGTCGTCGATGGCGAGCATCGTCTGCCCCTCGCCGCTCCCGATCGCCGCCTTGTCGGCGAGGATCTGGTTCTCGATCTCGCGGAGCTGCGTGTAGGCGCGCGACAGAAAGTTCCCCGAGCCGCAGGCGGGGTCTCCCAGCGTGAACGCCGCGATCCTGTCGTGGAGCTCGTTCAGGCGCTGCATGCGCAGGGCCTCCGTCTTTATGCCCTCGACCTCGTACAGCTCGCTCCAGAAGGCGTCCAGGAAGAGCGGGCGCAGGCATCGGTCGATGTTCTCGATGCTGGTGTAGTGCATGCCACCGGCACGCCTCGTCTCCGGGTTCAGCGTCCCCTCGAACACGCCGCCGAAGATTACCGGGCTAATGTCCTTCCAGTCGAATCCCCTGCTGACCTCGGCTATCGTCGCGGCGACGTCGGCAGTGAGCTGCGGCACGATGATCGAGCGGTCGTGGAAGAGGCCGCCGTTGATGTACGGGAACGCCGCCGCCCGCTCGTCCAGGTAGGGGTCCCTCTCGTCTTCCGGCGTGTCGACCGTCTCGAACAGGCGGATGACGCGGTCTCGCAGGCTCAAGGGACTCCCCTGGCAGTAGTCGCCGAAGGCATCGTGCGACTGCAGGAGCCCGGCGTCCTCGGCATAGAGCAGGAACACGAAGCGAGTGATGACGACGTTGAGGGACCTCTGCTCCTCTGGGTTCGTGTCGATCCTCTTGTAGCAGCTCGCGAGTGCGTCATACAGCCTGGTGACTCGCTTGCCTGCCTCGACGGAAAGCGCCTGTTCCTCGTGGATCCTGCTCGTCTGGTCGCTCTTGATGAACTGGAACAGGTGGATCTTGCCCGGGAGCTCGTCGAGCTGCACCTCGACACAGCCGTCCTCTGGCACATCCTGGTCGAGGTCGTACAGGCGGAAGGTGCGGAAGTTGCACGTGATGATCCATCGCGGGCGCAGCGAGTACGGCAGGTTGTTCGCGTACCACCGCGCCTGCTGGAACGGCGTCTCCATGCCCCAGATGCCGTTGTCACGCGGCTTGTCGAGATCCTTGTCGATGGACTTCTGCTCGATCAGCACGCGGTGGTCGGGGATGAGGACGTCGACGTAGCGGGTCGCCGTCTTCCCCGACGGCGTCTTGCCCTTGACGGGCCTCTCGAACCGCGCGAACTGCGGTATGGTCTCCGGGATGGTCCCTAGGCATCGGACGAGGAAGTCCGTCCAGAAGGTGTTCGAGTCCTGCTTCTCGTCCCCCCTGCCCGACCAGTCCCTGACGAAGCCCTTGACGTCGGTACCAGAGTTCTTTGCCATGTGCCCTCCCAGACTTGACCAGTGCATGTCCATTCTAGCCAAGCCGCTGGTCACCAAAGGCGCCATGAGGGGTGGGCATCTGACGGCATCTCTACTCCGCTGTGGTGCCGGCATGCCTCAGCGTTGCGTTTCAGCAGGTAGATGATGCTAATATCACGTGATACTAGCATCATTCCCAGGCTCGGTTCTGACCAGCCTTGCCGTCTGCCATCGTAAACGTTCACGATTAATCGTAAACCATCGTCAGTCGTTAATTGACGATTCGTATTTTTAACGATATTTCGCATACATCAAACGTAAAACATGCAGGTAAAAAACGTAATGATAAAATCATCGGAAAGTGTTTTCGCAAAAGGGGGCTGAAAATGGCAACGGTGAGGCAGATCGCAGAGGCTTGTGGGGTGACCAAGCCGACGATCTTCAAGATCATGCGAGAGATTGACCCCACCGGCGAGCACCAGTCGCAGGTCGGCAACCGCGTCGACCTCGACGCATTCCTCGCGTCGGCGGTTGCCGACGAGGCCATCAGGCGGAAGTCCAAGGGCTCGCCGAGGGCCGCCCAGGAGGCCGTGGTCGAGGCCGTCGAGGAGGCCCAGGATTCCTTCGAGCGACACGACGTCGAGGTCGCAGCCCTTCGTCAGCGAATCGCCGACCTCGAGGAGCACAGCGAAAGGCTGCTCGCGGAGAAGGAGGCCAGGATCGCCGACCTCAAGGAGCAGGTCGAGCGGCTCACGGCCGAGGTCGCCGGCGAGCGCGCAGCGCACGAGTCAACGCGACGCGAGCTCGCCATGGCGAGGGAGCTCCAGGGGTTCAAGTGGCCCTGGACTCGACGCGAGATCATCGCGCGCTACGCGGCTCTTCCACCCGCATCCGAATAGCTGCGTTTCCGCAGGTAGACGGCACGTTCTAAGCCCGTTTACGATTATCGGAAACGCTTTCGATAAATAGGTCGCCCATCATCGGAAGCAGCCCTCAAACAAGCTCACAACAAGCCGTCTACCTGCTGTTTCGTCATTGATGCTGCTTTTTCCAGCTTTCCCACCAGCCAGGCCAAGCGTCGATGCACTCGCTCATCGCAGCGTCTGATGACACCACGTCGAAAGGCATAAGCTCGGAATGTCCCGGCCACGAGACGTACCAGCTTGCTGTCCCACCGGAGCCTGCGTGGACAAATTTCGGTTCTGGCAGGGCACCGTTCTTGATTCGTTCCAGTTCTGCCTGCGCCTCGGCCTTCACCGCCTCGATGGCGTACAGGGTCTCGAAGCTTTGATCGCCATAGTCGACCGGTCGGTTCCTGAGGTCCACCGACCTCAGCCAGTGACCGAGGTCGCTTGCTCGTTTGGCGTCGGTCCCGAAGGTGGCTAGGTAGGCTTTCCACGCCGCGGCGACGATCGTCGGGTCGTGGCCTTCGTGCACGACGTCAACGAGAGCCTCTCGGGATTTTTCAGCCCACGGTCCCGAGCAGGGCCGACCGCGGGTAACGCCGTAGTCGATGAGTTCGCTCGCTAGCGATTTGAGTGCGAGCGACAGGTGGCCACTCGGACTTGCGTCAGCGACTGTTTGTGCCGACCCAGCCCGAATGGGTCCTTTCGACTTTTCGACATCCTCCTCCTGTCCTCCGCTAAAGGAGGAGGTTTTAAGAGAGGACCTTAAGGTAGGTAAAGGGAGACTGTCCCGATTGGTACCGTCTGGCGAACCTAGACTGTCCCGATTGGTACCGTCTGGCGAACCTAGACTGTCCCGAT
>JAFUBE010000469.1 GCA_017460365.1 Eggerthellaceae bacterium | reverse complement strand
TCCGGAGAAACGGGGCCGCAGGGCCCGCAAGGCGAGACCGGCCCAGCCGGCCCGCAGGGAATCCAAGGCGAGAAGGGCGAGACCGGCGCCACCGGCCCGCAAGGACCCCAGGGCGAAACAGGGGCCACTGGCGCAACCGGCCCCCAGGGACCCCAAGGCGAGCAAGGTCCGAAAGGCGAAACCGGCGATACAGGGGCGACTGGCCCGCAAGGGCCTACAGGCGAGACCGGCGACACTGGCCCCCAGGGTCCGCAGGGCGAAAAGGGCGAGACGGGTGCTGCCGGCGCGACTGGCCCGCAGGGCGAGACCGGGCCCGCCGGGCAAGACGGTGCCGACGGCGTTTCCTGCACGCATTCATGGAACGGCACGGTGCTTTCCATAACGAGCGCGTCGGGCACGAGCTCGGCCGATCTCGTCGGACCGCAGGGGCCGACCGGCGAAACCGGCCCGCAAGGACCGGCTGGCAGCAACGGGGCCGACGGCGAAGACGGCCAAGACGCCACGATAACGGGCGCGTCGGCCACGGTCGATTCCGCCACGGGCACGCCTTCCGTGAGCGTGACGCTCGGCGGCACGGCATCCGCGCGCACGTTCGCCTTCGCGTTCTCAGGCCTGAAGGGCGAGACCGGGGCAACGGGCGCGACGGGGCCGCAAGGGCCCACCGGGCCTGCGGGTGCTGACGGCACGACGTTCGCGCCGGCATCGCCGCTGGCGCTCTCGAATGGTGTGCTATCCATCGACCTTTCGAGCTATGCGACCAAACAATACGTGGACGACGCGATATCCGCGCTCGCGGACCTGTCCGAGGAGGAGTTCTAGCATGACCGTCGGCACCATCGACACCTCCATACTCACGGACATTGCGAACGCGATCCGCTTCCAGGCGGGTGTGGCCACGACCTACAAGCCGCGCGATATGGCGGCCGCCGTGACGGCGCTCGACGGCACGAACGCTGGCGGCTACCAGGCGCAGCCGTACAAGTCGCTGCTCTCGGGAGTGCTTAGCGATTCCGTGTTCGCGGACATCGCCGACGCGATACGCGGGCAGAACAGATCGACTGATACGTACCTGCCGGAGGACATGGCCGCGGCGATACTCGCGCTTTCATGGGACATTGGATTGAAGCCGCGGGCGGTGCTGACGTCGCTCGGGACGCTCGAGTTCAACTACCTCGACGGGCGCCAGTGCACCTCGGGCGGTGTTCCCGTCAACGCCTGGGAGATCGACCCGGCGGGTTACTCGTCGGCGTCCGCGCGGCCCTACGACGACATCAAATTGCAGGTTCAGAAGGTTGTATTCCACTCGTCCTGGACGCAAGTGGGCATGACGAACGCGAGCTACCTGCTGAACTCCTTTCAGAGCATGACCGAGGTTTCCGGCTTCGAATACCTTTCGGGGATCACGTCGGCCGTGCAGATGTTCGGGAGCTGCTCGTCGCTGGAGACCATCTACGCCACGAGCTTCAGCAACGCGGGACTCTCGGCGTCGATGATGTTCAACGGCTGCTACAAGCTGGTCGGCGGGACCGACGGTTACGTGCCCACCACGACCAGCGGGGCGAGCGTGTGCAAGCTCGGCGCCGGCGGCGTCTTGACCGACCCGAACGCCGATGCGAGGACCTGGTTCTACGCGCACTTCTACGAGGACGGCGAGGCGGTGATCACGGCCACGCAGGCGCCGGACTCCTCGCGCACGTTGCGGGCGACCGGGCGCATCTGCGCGATCGGCAAGTACACGGGGCTCGGGTTCACCCCCTGGACCGGCACGGCGGGCGCCACGCATCGGCAGTACCTCACGAGCGTCACCTTCGCGGCCGACATGGCCGCCTACTCGGTGCTGCGGTTCGACTATTTGCTGTACAGCTGTACTGCGGTGACGTCCGTTTCGGGCCTGGGCAACCTATCCGGCGTGACGTCGATGCGCTTCACGTTCTCGTCGTGCTCCGCGCTGACGTCGCTCGACTTCAGGGGCTTCGACCCGTCGGCGCTGACCGACCTGTATTACACGTTCGGCGGGTCGTCGGCCCTCGCCGCCATCTACGCGGACTCGACCTGGGCGCTGCCTTCCAGCGGCGTTTCGGGGAGCTCGTGCTTCTACAACTGCCGCCAGCTCGTCGGCGGGAACGGCACGGCATGGTCTAGCTCGGCAACCTCGTACACGTACTTCCGCATCGACCGCATCGGCCAGGCGGGGTACTTGACTGCTGCGTAGTTGAATAATATTACTCGGTAACATTATGTAGAGAATATGAATGACATCCTTATGCTATTGCCAGGTAACACCAACTTGATATGATGACATCATCAAGTTAATGTTATCGGGTAATAGAAAAGGAGCAGACATGAAGCTTTCAGAGAAGACGCTCGCGGAGATCGTGGAGGCGGGGTACTCCTGGGCCGATTTCGAATCCCGCGAGGAACTCCTTCAAAGCATCGATGCCGCAAGGGCCGAGGGAGACACCGAGCGCGAGATGGAAGATGGACTTAAGCTGACCTACCTCGCCGAGAAGGAAGAGCAATCAATTGTGGACGTCGAGTCGATGAGCGACTGCGATTTCCAATCCTTCGAGCTCACCAGCTTCGCCCGACTCGCATATGCCCATGGCAG
>JAFUBE010000468.1 GCA_017460365.1 Eggerthellaceae bacterium | reverse complement strand
GCCAGACCCAAAGTGGGGCACTCGGCGGAAAAGCCCCACTTTGGGTCTGGCAGTAAGTGGGGCAGTCTGCGGCGGTGCCCCGGTTCGGGGCCGGCGGCAGGCGGGGCGACGAAACGGTTCGCTCCTTCGTCGCTAGTTCGCTGTTTCGAAGAAGGTGACGTGGACGGTTGCCGAGGTGGAAGCGGTCGTGCGGGAGCTACGGGAGCTGCCGTCGGCAACGGCGAACGAGTCGATCGTGCAAGGGAACCTGCCGTACGCGAGCGCATTCACGATCGACACGGCGGCGTCGTACGAGCTGCAGCCGAAGTCGATGGAAACTCCGCGCTTGACGTAGGTGCCCGACATGTCGATCTCGTCGAATGACAGCGTATACGAATTGGCCATGCCCATGACGGCGTTCAGCTCGGCCATGAGCGGCTGCGTGTTGTCGTAGGCGGGCATCACCGTCGGCGTGGCGCCCTGAGCTTTGTATTGCTCGATTTCGGCCTGCATCTGGGAAACCTGCGCCGCGCGAGCAGATTCGATTTCCACAGTTGAGCGAGTATCGGCGATTTGCCCGTTCAAGCTTGTGATCTGGGCATTTGCGTTCTGGAACACGAGCATGTACCACGCTATGGCCACCACGATGAGCGCAAGTATTAACAGCAGGACTTTCTCGCGCGTCGAGAACTGGTACGTAAGCATAGCTAATCACCGGCTTTCTGCAGCGTGATTGCCATTGTGACCGTTGGCGAATCAGAATTGGCGACGCCGGTAGTGGCCGTCGAGACCGTCACATTCGCGACGATGGGCTCTTGGTACAGCGAGCTGACCAGGTCGCCCGCCGCGCTGAGCGTTATATTCGAAAGGTTCAATAGCAGGCTGTTCTTCTCGTAGCTGAGCGACGCGACCGATGCGACCGGGGTGATGCGGCGGCTGACGAGGTCGAGCGCCTGAAGCGTGCTCACCGAGTCGGAATCGGACGCAAGCTGAGCTGAAGCGTAGGACTGGTACTCTGCGAGCACTTCGTCGTAATTAGCGAGCTTGGCCTCGACGCTTGCAAGCGTTTGCTGTTGTTGGGCCAATTCGGCTTGCTTCGCATTCACCTGGGCTATGAAATCGAACACGCCGAACTTCAGGAATACGACCACCGCGACGATGACGATGACCGCCGCAGGCACCACCTTGCGCAGCTCGTGGGTCTTGTGGTCGGCGACCGCGAGGTTCATGTACGTCTTGGTGGGATACGCATCGCTTTGCTTCGCACCGCGCTTGCGCAACCCCGTAAACGATATCTCCTTGTTCCAATCCAGCGCCATTTACATCGACTCCCCTTCAAGGATGCCGCCGACGGCCAGCGCGCAGACTGGCGAGTTTTCCTGGCCGCGCGCCTCGGGCGGAAGCAACTCCTCGATGCTGGCGGTAGGCACCGCGATGGCATCGGCAATGGTGCTGGTGAGCTGCTTGATAGATGCGCCGCCGCCGAGGAAGTACAGCATGCCGATCTCGCGTTCGGGGTTGCTGAAGTTGTAGAAGTTCACGACCTTGCTCACCTCGAGCGCGAACCGGTCGCAGAGGGCCAGGCACTCGGGCTCGTCGAGCACGCCTTCGAAATTGTTGAACTTGAAAGCGGCTGCCGTGTACGGGTCGATGCCTTTCAAGTCGGCGATGATCTGGTCGAACTCGTCGCAGCCGAAGTCGATGGTGCGCGCCGAGTCGTAGCGCATGCCGTGGAACAGCGAAATGACAACGTTTGCATGCCCGATGTCGACGAGCACGACATCTTGGTCTTCGGATAACTCGTCAGCTTGCCCGCCCACCGCAGTCGCATGCGAGCGCAAAAGGCGCATGTACGCCATCTGCGAAGGCGTGGCCACCTTCAAACGGAAACCGGCCTTGCGCAACATGTCGGCGTACGAGTTGACGAGCGCCTTAGGCACGGCCGACGCGTAGAGTTCCATGCGCTCGACGTTGCCCTCCTCGTCGCGTTTTATCTCGTCGACCGCATAGTCGTAAATGTATTCTTCCGGGTCGTCCTGTATGAAGTCGCGGAACTCGTACGGCAGGTTCAGCATGAGCTCGGACGTGCTCATCGGCGGCAGCGACACATGGCGGAAGTACAGCTGCGAGCTGGTGAGCACGAGCACGCAATTGCGTTCGCGCACGCGCTCGCTATCGCGCACCGATTTCAAAAACTTTGCCATGGTGTCGGGCGATGACACGTCGCCATCGCGCACCATGTTGTCGGGCGTGTGCCCCGAAACGAGACGCATGCCGCCACCTTCGCGGATCGCCAGTTTGCAATTCGTATTGCCGACGTCGATGCCGATCAATGCCACGATAAGCACTTCCCCATCTCGACTCGCCTCACGCGCCCAACCCGCGCGCGGTGTGACGCTTATCGTCAGACACGATCTGTCATTTTTCGGGCGACTCCCGCTGTGCCGCATCTCGTCCTCGAAAAATGACAGATCGTGTCTGACGATAAGTGTCACACGCATCTCTCTAGCTTTTCGGCTTATTTTAGCGCTTTACAGGAGCGCTAGGTACCATGAGATGAAAGGCCGTCCCACGATCATGGTAACGACGCAGGCAGCGGCGATGGAGGGGCCGAACGGGAAGGGCTTCGACTTCGCACTCGCCGAGGCGTCGGATGCGCCCGTCGGGCCTTTCGCGATGTCGGCCCGCATGGTTCCGTCGCGCTGCGCGCGCACGAGGCCGACGACGATGCCGATGAGGCACGACACGACGACGAGGAAGATTCCCTGCTGCCAGCCGAAATACAGCCCGGCGACCGCATAGAGCTTCAAGTCGCCGCCGCCCATCGACTCGCGCCCGAGAACGCGGTCGACGACGAGCACGATCACGAGCAGCACAGCGCCCATGCCAATCGCGCTCGCGAAGTAGTACGCGATATCGAGCGGCCCGAGCATGCGCGCCACCCAGGCGTAGGCGAGATATGCGATGCGGATGACGATTGCCGCAACGATGGCGCCGTTCGGAATGAGGAAATCGTCGAGGTCGGTGAGCGAGAGGAACAGCAGCACCGACGCGAACGCGAGCAGCTCGACCGTTTCGACCGTAAGCCCGTAAGCAGCCGTGATGGCGACGAACACGACGGCGCTGACAAGCTCGGTCACCGGATAGCGCGCCGACACTTTCGCGCCACAGTAGCGGCACCGGCCCTTGCTCGCCAGCCAGCTGAACACCGGCACGAGGTCGCGCGCGGCCAGGTCGTGGCCGCACGTCGTGCAATGCGACCGCCCGCGCATGATGGATTCGCCTTGCAGGTAGCGCCACGCCCAGCAGTTGACGAAGCTGCCCATCACCAGGCCGAGGATTCCCGCCACGACGAGAACGTATGCGATTATGAGAGGATTTGCGTTCATCATGCATTCCAGTATAGCGCGTCTCGATTACCGGACGGCGCGCAGGACCTTGCCCTGGGATTTCCAGCCGTCCTTCTTCAAGAGTTTGACCTCGGCTTTTTTCTTAGTGAGCACGTAGGCGCCCGTCTTTTTGCTGTAGAGCCGGTAGACGGGCACGCCGCCCGACTTCAGGGCGCGGAAAACCGTATTCTTCGATTTCCAGCCCGCCTTCTTGAACGCGCGCACCTCGGCTACGTCCGCAGTGTAGACGTAGCGCCCCGACCGCTTCAGCTGATACACCGGCATGCCGCCTTTCGCGGGCGCGTAGAACGCAAGGCCCTCGAAGCGCCACCCCGAGCGCGCGAGGCTGATCGCCTTCGTCGTCGACACGGTGTAACGGCGCTGGCCGGTCTTGTCTCTCGCAAGCCGGTAGACCGGGCGCACGACGACGGGCGAAGTCGACCAGGTGGCGTACAGGTCGACGTCGGCCGTCACCTTCAACTCGTCACCGGGCTTGAGCGCAACACCCGCGCCCCGCGCGAGCGACCAGCCGACGAAGACGTACCCGGAACGGGTGAACGCGCAGGATCGCACCAGAACGGTCTGACCTGCGGGAACCGAATCGGCACGCATCGTGCCTTTGCCGCCCGCCGCATGGTAGGTGACCGCGTACGTCTGCGCCACCGGGTCGTCTTCGAACTTTGGAATGGAACGCGCCTCCTTCGTGGCGTCGCAGCGCTTGCAATGGATCGACTCGCTGCCCTCGCTCTCGCGCGTGGCGGGCACATCGACCGTGTAGGCGTCATCCCAGTCGTGGCCGAGCGCATCGATTTGCCGTTTCTCGACATGCGCGGGATCCGACTTGCAGGTGCGCTCTTCCTCGCCGGCTTCGGTGCAGGTGGGCAGCTTCACGACCTGCCAGTCGCCCCAATCGTGGGTGTGCGTGGCGGTTGAGCTACCCGAGCCCGAGCTGGACGATCCCGAGCCGGAACCAGGATTCGAGCCGTCACCTTCCTGTTGGCCGTCATCCACTGCTACCGAGAAGCGCAACGTGCGGCTGCCCTCCCATGAATACGCATCGGTTAGCGACGTGACGCGCAGCTCGTAGTCACCCGAGCTGCTCGCGGTGTAGTCGAGCCGCTCGCCGGCTGCGGCCGACGCGACCTTGGCCTCGCCGCCTGCTGAACTCGTGCGCACGAGCTCGTAAGCGCTCGCCGCGCCCGGTGCGGACCCAGCGCTCACGGTTACGGAGCGGGTGGCCTTCACCGGCTCGCCCGAGAACAGGCGCTCCGTTATGTCCTCGCCTTGCGCTCCCCCGCCGCCTGCGACTAAGACGCGGACGTCAGACTGCAGGTAGTTGCGCTCCGCGTCCTTGATCGAGCCCGTGTCCGCAGCCGTCATCTGCAAGACGGGCGTGCCACCGCATCCGCCCGCGTTCGCGAATGTGACGCCGTTCACGACAACGTCGCCCGGCCAGTAAGCGGCGGGAACGAACGCCATGGCTCCTTCCGGCTTGTTCGGGCTCGACAGGTTCGTGGAGTTGTACATCGCGTAGTACGTCGCGTTCGGGTAGTTCCAATCGCCCGGCGCGTGCTGGTCGGCGGCGTAGTCGACCTTCAGGTTGTCGACGAAAAGGCGCGGGAAGCGCTGCGGGTAGCCGTAGGCGTCTTCCGTCCAATTATTCGAATCGAACTGCGAATTCACGAGCATGGGCCGGTTCTTGCCGTTGTACTCGTGCGTGCAGTTCACGATGCGCAGCTCGCCGTTCCAGGTGGTGCCGTAGTCGCTGCGCAGGTTCACGAACTGCTGGCTGTCGCGCACCGTGACGTTCTCGAAGAGCGCCGTTCCCTGGCCACACAGCGACACGCTGCACACCTCGCTGTCGCGCACCGTGAAATCGTAGACGGTCTGGTGGGTGCCCGCCGAGTTAGTCGTGCAGCGGTCGAACAGCACGTTCTTGCCGAAATGCCCGCTTATCATGGACCAGCGGTGGTCGCGGTCGGTGCCGGTGGCGTCGCGCATCTCGCGGAACGTGAGGTTCACGCAATAGCCCCAGGGGATGTCGTAGGTCGAGCGCGCCGTGCCGGTGTGCTTGCGCGCGTACATCCGGCAGTCGTGCACGGTGACGTCGGACGCGTGCGCAAGCTCGAACAAGCCGTAGTAGCTGCCTGAGAGCTCATCCCAGGCTTGCGTGTAGTCATCGGGCGCTCCGAGGCGATGCGTCATGCCGCTCACCTCGAGGTTGGCCGTCTGGTACAGGTGGAAGCCGCGGTAGTAGTAGATCGGCTTACCGTTGCCGCGGTAGTATGGCACCTCGCTTCTCGAACGGATGCCGCACGTGACGAAGTTGCCGTCGCGCAGGTACCCGGTGTCTTTGGGAACCGGCAGAATCGCTACCTTCGTGAGGTGGTCGAAATCCCATTGGATGTCGTGCTCGAGCGTGCCGTCGGCGCGCGCGATGAAGCCGTCGTACTGGTCGTCGCCCGCGTTCGTGTTCACGCCCGAGCGGATGTGCTGCTTCTTGTCGGCGTTGTAGAACTCTATGATGTAGCGGTCGAATCCCGCCGGGAACTGCTCGACGAGCGCCGCGGGCAGCTTGTCGCCGGCTTTGAGCGAGGCGCCCACGGTGAAGTTGAACGTGAACGGGCGCGTCGCGTCTTTCGCGGCCGTCGCGCCCGCGTCGAGCACCACGCGATTGGCGTAGGCCGTCCCGCCGTCGAGCGTGCGCGCGCAGAACAGGTGAGTGTGGCGCGCGGGCTTGTTCTCGATGTCCTCGTCGTGGATGACGATGGTGGCGCCCATCCAGTTCACGTTCGTCTTCACCTCGTAACGGTGCGTGTCGTAGGGGTTGAAGACGTGGTACGTGCATCCCGCCGTCGCGCGCACCTCGAAGTTCGCGGGGCTCACCTCGGGATGCTCCACCAGCCACCAGTTCGCGAAGCTATGCGTCTGCACCATGGCGATGTAGTCATCGTACGTGCCATCATGGCGCGCGCCGAAGTCGTCGTAGCACACGTAGCAGGTTGCGCCGTCGCGGCGCACCTTGCCTTCCCATTCGGCGAGGTTGTTGTTGTATTTCGACCTCGTGTGGTTCCAGTCGACCGCCGCTTGGATTTCGCCCGCACGGTCGAGCGCGATGAGCTTGTCGGCCGTGCCCGAATAGTGGTTCCAGCAGCACGTAATGTCGATCTTCTCGAGGTGCGGCCAGACAAGCGCGCCGGTGGCATCGAACATGCCGTCGACGCCTTGCGTCTTGCTCGACATGGCGCCGCCGAGGTTCAGCTCGCGCAGGTTGGTCAGGCCGAGCAGAGGCGCGATGGTCGAGCCCTCCTTCAAGCTGTTCGCGGCCAGGATGAGCGTTTCGAGCTTTGCGAGGCCCTCGAGGGGCGTCACATCGGTGATGCCGTTGGCCTGAAGCTGGAGAAATTTAAGCTGCGGCTGGCCATCCGCGAGGCTCGCCTGTGCGGTCTTGATTTTGCCGACCTCGCCGACGATAGCGGGCGAGGCGTTCTCGGAGAAGTCGAGGTAGGTGAGGCCCGCAAGCGTGCCGATCGCGTCGAGATGGGCGTTGTCGGCCGTGAGCGCGCCGCCGCCCTGCTCGTTGTTCTCGCCGAGGTCGAGATGAGCGAGCCACGTCATGTTGCGAACCCCGTCGAAGTCGTGAACCGCGTTGTCGTACAGGTCGAGGTAGGTGAGATTCGTCAGCGCGTTGAGGCCGCTCGTGTAGCGGATGACGCAGTGGCCCAGATCGAGGTGCTCGAGGTTCACGAGATTGGAGAGTTTGGACGTGATGCAATTCGCGCTCGTTGCCTTGTCGTCGACGAGCTCGTTCTTCGCGAGCTCGAGGTGCTTAAGCGACGTGAGGCTGCAGATGGCATCGACGCTCGCCACGCGGTTGCCGTACGCCTTCAACGTGGTGAGGTTCGAAAGTTCGGAAAGCGGCGAGAGGTCCGCTATGCTGTTGTTCGAGACGTCGAGTTCGGTAAGCGCCGTGAATTTCTCGAGACCGTCGAGCGAGGCGATGTAGCTGTTGCTCAGATTGAGCGACGTGACCTGCGACACGTCGAGCGTGACCGACTGGGCATCGTCGCCTTTCAGGAACGAGACGCCTGGCTTGGCCGCGAGCTGCGAGACGACCGCCTCGTACAGCGAAGCGTCCCCGAGCGACACGGTCTGCTCGGTCGTCTGCGCGTCGAGCAGCGCGATGCGGTAGAGCGTGGTCTCGCCGGCAGCTTGCACGGTCTTCGCGTTCACATCCTGCGTGATCACGCGGAACTTCGCGAGAGTGCCCACGCTCGCATTGCCCGCGTTGCGCGCGTTCCACCGGTCGCGGATGAGGGCCTCCGAGAAATACGCGATCTTGCGGTCGTTGCTTTCCTGCACGTAATACGGCTCGAACTGCACGTAACCGCCCCAGTTGTTCGAGGAATCCGCGCATGCGATGAGCGGCCGGGTGCCGGTGTACTCGACCGCGAGCTCCTTGCCCGAAAGGTCGGCGAAGGTGAGCGCGAACCGGTTCGTCGAATCAACGCCACCGGCAGTTGTTATGGCGAGCGACCCGGCATCGGATCCGCGAAGGATTCGCCCGCTCTCGATCGCCTGGTGAAGCGCTTTCCCGCCATACGCCACGCCCGCCGCCGCGTAACCGGCGAGTTTCCCCTTCACGGTGCCTTCCTCGCATGACACGAGGCGGAAGAGCGGTTCGTGGCCGATCTTTTCCCGGTAGTTCGTGAACGCGAGGCCTTTCACGTTCACGTTCGCCGGCCAATAGGCTTCCGGGTAGCTGCACATGTCGTTGTACGTGTGGTTCGGCACGATGTAGTATTCGTCCTTCGCGCCGTCGAATTCGGAGTAGCTGACCGTGAGACCGTCGACCTCGATGGCGGGGCAGCGCAGGTCGTACCCGAAATTCCACACCTGCGTGTGCGCATCGTCGGAGTAAATGGGCGTGAGGTTGAACAGGCCCTGCGAATCGGTCCCGCGCGGGTAGTGCGTGCAGTTGCGGATGCGCGCCGTGCCGTCCCAGGTGCTGCCGTAGTCGTAGCGCAGCATGACGAACGAGCTCGCATGCACTTCCGAGTCCTCGATGAGCAGCGGCCCCTGCCCGATAAGCCGGAAGCCCCAGCTGCCGAGCTTGCAGCCGCTCGCGCGCATGTCGTAGAAGCCCTCGTGCGCGTCGATGCGGTTCACCGTGCAGCCGTCGAACACGACGTGCTTCGCGTGGTTGCAGCCCATGATGCCCCAGCGCTGGCCGTCGAGCAGCTGCTCCCATGGGTTCGAGTTGTCGAAGCGGGCGAGCTTGAAGTTCACGACCTCGTTGGCGTGCAGGCCGTACGTACTGCGCCCGCCCTGGGAATACTTGCGCGCCCAGGCCGTGCAGTTTTCCAGCTCGATGTCGGCGCACGAGTTCACCTCGAGGAAGGCCATGTACGACCCCGCGAGCGCATCGCCGTCGCCACGTTGCGCGTAGTCGCCCGACGTGCCGACCGCCTGGCGGACGTTGGACACCTTCACGTTGGCGCAATCGCGCAGCTGCAGGTCGCGGTAATAGTACGAGTTCTTGTTGCCCGCGCGCCCGTACGGGGCTTCGGTTCCGCTCGCGGGCGGCCGGTAGATGAACGTGGCGTTGCGCACGTAGGACTGCTCGGCGGGGATGGGCGTGATGATGACGCGCGTGACCTCGTCGAAGTCCCACTGGATGGCGCCGTATGCCGACGAGGCGCCGTCGGCGACGAGGTTGCGCTCGATGGCGCCTTCCGCATTCACGATGAACCCGTCCCACTGGGCCTTGCCACCGTTCGCGTTGGTGCCATAACGCACGTACTGCTTCTTGTTGTCGTTGTATACCCGCACGTAGAAACGCGCGTAGCCCTTAGCGCGCAGCGCCGCGAGCGCCACGTCGACCTGGTCGCTCATGCCGGCGATCGAGGTCGCGTCCTTGGCAAGCATCGCCTGCGCATTGGGGATGGTCACGGTATCGCTGAAAGCCGAGGTCGACTCGGTCTTGCCCGCCCCGCTCGGGCGCAGGCATAGCATCGGCACCTGCCGCGAGGCCTTGTTCTCGATCTCCTCGTCGTGCACGATGAACGTGGTGCCTTGCCAGTCGACGTTGGTGTAGGCGGTGTAGTACGTCGAGTTGTAATACCGGAACAGGTGATAGGTCTTGCCCGCCGTCGCGCGCACCTCGCAGCCGTTCGCGTTCGCGTAGAGGTGCGCGTTGAACACGGCGTTGAAGTCGTCGTAGGAGCCGTTGCAGCGAGCGCCGAAATCGTCGTAGGTGACGTACAGGGTGCCCGCGGCGTCGACGTGCGGCAGGCTCGACAGCGGCGTGTTGCGCGTGCAGAGGGCGTTGTACTCGTCGTCTTTGCCGTTGGCCCCCGCGATGCGGTCGTAATTGTAGGCGAGCTCGATCTTACCAGCTTGGTCCATTGCGAACAGCTTCGCGGCCATGCCTTCCGAGCGCATCTTCCAGTTCGTGTTGCCCGATATGGCGAGCTTCTTCAGGTTCGGCCATGCAGGCGCATCCGCGTTCTTGGCTTCATCCCGTACGACCGCGCCAGCGAGCCCCGTCGAATCGACGTCGGCCTGGTACGCGTAGAGCGCGTTGGCATGCAGGTTCAGCTCTTCAAGATGCGGCATGCCCAGCTGTTCGCCCCCTTCGGTACGCGGCAGAAGGGCGCTTATGCCGGATATGCTGTTATGGCTGAGAATGAGCGTCTTCATATTCACGAGGCCGCCGAGCTTCGATACGTCCTTGATGCTGTTGTCCTGCAGCTGCAGGAACTCGAGGCTCGTGAGATTTTGCACCTGGTCGGTTATCGTCGGCGTCTTGTTTTCGGAGTAGTCGAGGTACGTGAGATTCGCAAGCGTCGAGATGACGTCGAGGTGTGCCATCGAGGTTGAGTTCTCGCCCAGATCGAGGTGCGTGAGCGATGTGTGCCCCCGCAGAGAGTCGAGGTCAACCACGGAGTTGTCGTACAGGTCGAGGTATTCGAGCGACGTGAGCGCGGAAAGCGGGGCAATGTCTGCGATTTCATTGTGCGAAAGTACGAGCTTCTTCAGCGACGTGAACGCGCCGAGACCCGTGAGGCTTTTTATGTTGCGCGTCATGAGGTCGAGCTCGGTAACGCTCGCGATGTTCGCTGGGTCAAGCGTGAGCGTTCTCGTGGTGTCATCCGCCACATGGGAGACGCCGCGCTTATCGAGTTCGCTCTTCACGGCGGCATAGAGGTTCGCATCGGGAAGCGAAACGGTTGTTTCGCCCGCCTGCGCCAACAGAGGCGGCACTCCCGCGGCGGCGAGCGCCCCGTCACCCTGCTCATCAGCGAGCGCAGGCGCGGGCATAAGGCCCAAAGCCAGCACCAAGCTCATGAAACAGCAGAGCAACTTCTTCATCGGCGCACCTTCCATGCAAGCGTGCGTTTGCGTCATTATCGCACAGCTATGCGATATAACACCAGGTCGTCACGCGATTAAGCGTGACACTTCTCATCAGACACGAAGTGTCATTTTTCGAGGACGACATGCGGCGCAGCGAGCGCCACCCGAAAAATGACACTTCGTGTCTGACGAGAAGTGTCACGCCCCTACGAATGAATAAGCGCTAAGCCTTTCAATACGGGATCTCGTCGTAGTCGATGCCCATTTCGTCGCGCATCCAGGCGAAGAACTCGTCGCAGTTGTGCACGCGGATTCCGTCGGGATGCGGGAACTCCTCGTCGCGCGTGATGATGGCGTCGGCATGCATCTTCAGGGCCAAGTCGACGAACAGCGCGCCCTCGGGGTCGGGCCACGTGGTCGCGAGCATCTTGTCGATATCGGTGTCGGTGACCGCCCACACGTTCACGAACATGCGAAGTAACCGCAAGTTCTCCAGGACTTCCGGTACCTTGCTCTTCTTTCCGCCGTCGGTGAGGATGAAGAACATATCCGTAACCTGCGAAGAGGAGATCCACAAGCTGAACTCCCCCACCCTGCCTGCGAGCATGAGCAGACGCGCCTTGCTGTAGAACGGCTCTCGCTGGCCGATGTAATCGAGCACAACGTTCGTATCGAGAAGGAGCTTCTGTTTCCTCATGCTAGACCCACCCCTTCGCCTTCGCCCGTTCGAGCTTGATCTCGCCACGTGTCATATTGTCGAAGCGCGTATTGATCGGGATATGAATGCTATCGATCAGCTTTGCGGCCGACTGCCATTCGTGCGGCGGAACCTCGCGTCCCGTGAGGAAATCGGCGTCTTGATCGCGCAGCAGCCGGTCATACATCACGTTCACCGCTTGCGACGCGTTCAGCCCCTCCTTCGCGAGCACGGCATTGCCCG
>JAFUBE010000467.1 GCA_017460365.1 Eggerthellaceae bacterium | reverse complement strand
TTACTGCCAGACCCAAAGTGGGGCAATTTCCAGGGGATGCGCTTCCTTCGAAGCGCACCCCCGAGGAAATCCCCCACTTTGGGTCTGGCAGTAAGTGGCGCAATTCCGCGAAACTACCCCGCTTTGGGCCTGGCGGTAGGTGGGGTAGTCCGCGAGAAGCAGGGAAGCGGCAGCCGTTCGTAACATGTTCGTAATCGCCCCTGCTATACTGGTGCAATTCGAAAAGAAGCGCCAAGCAGGGGAGAGATGCATGTCGACGAACGTATCCGAGATCTACGGGACCATGGTGTTCAACGAACACGTGATGGCGGAGCGCTTGCCGTCCGTCACGTACAAGGCGCTCATGCGCACCATCGAGCGCGGCGAGCCGCTCGACATCGAGGTCGCCAACGTGGTCGCGCACTCGATGAAGGAATGGGCTATCGAACAGGGTGCCACGCACTACACCCACTGGTTCCAGCCGCTCACGGGCCTCACGAGCGAGAAGCACGACGGCTTCATCGACCCCATCAGCGACGGGCGCGCGCTCATGCGCTTTTCGGGCAAGGAGCTCATCCAGGGCGAGCCCGACGCGTCGAGCTTCCCCAACGGCGGGCTGCGCGCCACCTTCGAAGCGCGCGGCTACACCGCATGGGACCCCACGAGCTACGCGTTCATCAAGGATGAAGTGCTGTGCATCCCCACGGCATTCTGCTCCTACACCGGCGAGGCGCTCGACGAGAAAACGCCGCTCCTACGCTCGATGGCGGTCATCGAAGAGCAGGTCAATCGCGTGCTCGCGCTCTTCGGCGAGCCGAGCCGCCGCATCGACGTCACGATCGGCTGCGAGCAGGAGTACTTCCTGATTTCCGAAGAGCAGTACAAGCAGCGCCTCGATCTCATGCTGACGAACCGCACGTTGTTCGGCTACGCGCCGTGCAAGGGCCAGGAGCTCGACGACCACTATTTCGGCGCCATCCGCCCCACCGTGAACGAGTTCATGAAGGAGCTCGACGACGAGCTGTGGAAGCTCGGCATCCCGGCCAAGACCAAGCACAACGAGGTCGCGCCCGCCCAGCACGAGCTCGCGCCGATTTTCGAGAACGCGAACCGCGCCATCGACCACAACCTGCTCACGATGGAGAAGATGCGCCTTCTGGCCAGCCACCACGGTCTGGTGTGCCTGCAACACGAAAAGCCCTTCGAGGGCATCAACGGTTCGGGCAAGCACGACAACTGGTCGCTGTCGGCCGACGGGCGCAACCTGCTCGAGCCGGGCGACGACCCCATGGAAAACCTGCGCTTCCTGGTGTTCCTCACCTGCGTGATCGAAGCGGTCGACGAATACCAGGACCTACTGCGCGCCTCGGTGGCCTCCGCCGGCAACGACCATCGCCTCGGCGCCGACGAAGCGCCGCCGGCCATCGTGTCGATCTTTTTGGGCAGCGAGCTTTCAGCCATTGTGGAAGCGCTCGTGAACGACCACGAGTCCGATTACTCGAGCGCGCACAAAGTGGCCATGGACCTGGGTGTTTCCGTGCTGCCCGCGTTCCTGAAAGACAACACCGACCGCAACCGCACCTCGCCGTTCGCGTTTACCGGCAACAAGTTCGAGTTCCGCATGCCGGGCTCGTCACAGAATCTCTCCGAAGCGAACACGATCCTGAACACCGCCGTGTCGAAGTCGCTCAAAGATTTCGCCGATGCGATGGACGGCCTTACCGGCGAGGCGTTCGAGGAAGCGGCGGTCGCGCACATCAAGCAGCTGCTGCGCGACCATCAGCGCATCATCTTCGACGGCAACGGCTATGCCGAGGAATGGACCGTCGAGGCGGCCCGCCGCGGGCTTTCGAACGCGCGCACGACCGCCGACGCGATGCCGGCGCTCGTCAGCGAGAAGACCATCGCGCTGTTCGAAGAGTTCGGCATCCTCACCGAGACCGAGGTGCGCAGCCGCTACGAGGTGAAGCTCGAGAAGTACAACAAGCTGATCAACATCGAGGCGCGCACCTGCAAGCGCATGGTGCGCCAGCAGTATCTGCCCGCCATTGCCGACTACGCCGCCGAGGTCGCGGACAACATTTGGAAGGTGAAGCAGGTTGCGCCCGAAGCCGACCTGTCGCCGCAGCAGACTATCCTCGAGAAGCTGACCGCGAGCATCAAGGCGATCGACGACCTGCTGCGCGAGCTCGACGAGACGCATCACGCCACGCGCGCGATCGCCGACCAGCAGGAGTGCGCCAACCGCAACGCGAGCGAGGTCATCCCGCTCATGGAGCGCCTGCGCGCCGAGATCGACGCCCTCGAGATCGTCGTCAGCGCCGATCATTGGCCCGTCCCCAGCTACAACGAGATCCTCTTCTACGCGTAAAGGGGTCGACATGAAGCGGCGAATCGATAGGGTAGTGGCAGGGACATGCGCAGCGTCGTTGGCGTTCGGGCTCGCGTCGTGTGGCGGCGCTGCAATGGGCGCCGGGCAGGACGAGTCTGCGCGGGCAGAAGCGCCGGTGCAGGCCGAGCGTGCGGCGGAGCCTGCGGAAAGCGCCAGCGAGCCGCTGGGGCCTGTCGTTCCCGAAGGACTGCTGCACACGGCGCAAGCCGTCAGCGAGCCCGTGCCTGTTGCCAACAGTTACGGAGGAGGCGAGGTTTACATGTACGACCCCGCAAGCGAAGAGCCCCAGGATCTCTACGGCCCGCCTGTTGCCGATCCCGACGACCCCGAGCCGCTCGACGACCCCGACGATCCCGTCGCCGATAACGACGGGCCGTCCGCATTCGATCCGTCCGACGAGCCCGCGCAGCTGCTCTACGGGCCACCGCCGTTCATCCCGGCTGACGAGATCCAGCCGGTCCTTTACGGTCCGCCGCCTGCGTTCGATCCGTCAGACGAACCGGTTCAGCTGCTCTACGGCCCGCCGGGCTTCAGCGAGCTGGAACCTTTCGATCCGTCCGAAGAGCCGGCGCAAACGCTCTACGGCCCGCCTTCCATGTTCGACGACACAATCGTGTCCGACGACTCCGACGAAGCCGATGCAGACACGAATGCCGAGTCGCAACAGGCGGGCGCTCTGAAGCGGTTCGCGGACAAGCTGCTCGGGCGCGACGGGCAAAGCTAACGACATGGACGCAGCCACCAAGCGCCGCCACCTCGCCCAGCTCGCTGAATGGCGCCGCGCCAAATACGCCGAACCCGAGCTGCGCCACCTGTTCCTCGAGCTCACGTTGCAATGCAATGAACGCTGCTTGCACTGCGGTAGCCGCTGCGACGTAGACAGGTCGCCCGAGGTGCCGACCGAACTTCTACTCGACATCTTGGCCGATGTGAAGCGCCGGCTCGACACGCGTCGCACGATGCTGTGCATCACCGGCGGCGAGCCGCTTCTGCGCCGCGATTTCTTCGAGCTAATGGAACGCGCCGCCGCGCTCGGCTACCCGTGGGGCATGACCACCAACGGCACGCTCATCACGCCTGAGGTGGCGCATGAACTGGCACGATGCGGCATGCGCACCGTGTCGGTGAGCATCGACGGCCTTCGGGAAAGCCACGACGCCTTCCGCTGCCGCCCCGGCTCGTTCGACGCCGCCATCGAGGGAACGTGGAATCTGCTGCGCGAGGGCGCGTTCTCGAGCGTGCAGGTCACCACGGTCGTGAATAAGTGGAACATCGGCGAGCTCGACGCTCTGTTCGCCGAGTTCGACAAGCTGCCGATCGACTCGTGGCGCCTGGCCACCATAGAGCCGATGGGCCGCGCTCTCGACCACCCCGACCTCATGCTCGACCCCGACGATGTGCGCCGCCTGTTCGAGTTCATCCGCGCAAAACGCGCGCAAGGCTGGCCGCTCACGTACGGTTGTTGCCACTTCCTGGGCCTCGATTGGGAGCGCGAGGTGCGCGACTTCTACTTCCTGTGCAGTTCGGGAATATACATCGCGAGCATCATGGCCAACGGCGACATCGCGAGCTGCCTCGATATCGAACGGCGCCCTGAGACGATTCAGGGTAACGTGTACCGCGACGACTTCGTCGACGTGTGGAACAACCGCTTCGGGTTCATGCGCCGCGAGCTAGCCGACGTCGACCCGCGTTGCGCCAGCTGTTCCGACCGTGACTTCTGCGCCGGCGGCTCGTGGCACAGTTTCGACTTCGATGCGTCGCGCCAGCGCGTGTGCCCCCATGAAGCGTTCGGTTTTGCATTTGCTGAGGACGTTGGGAGCTGAGAGCTGCTGGGCATGCAGAATGTGCAATACTAAGCAATTGGCACCGAAACACACTATAAACTCAACCGAAGGGATGCCGTCATGCACGCGAAAGCGCTGTCCGTTTTCGTATCGATTGTTCTAGCCTTGGGATTGTGCCCCGGTTTTGCGTTCGCCGATTCGCTGCAGGCCGTGGAGTTGCCCGCCGTCGAAGGCGTCGCTGACACCACCTCGGAGGAGCCTGCTGCCGAAGTCGTCGCGCCGGTGAAGCGCTTCAACTCGATGTTGGTGCGCGTCGCGCACAAAGTCGTGAAGGCGAAAAGCCTGAAGAGCGCCAACCGCACGCTTACCAAGGCCGTTACCGTGGTCAATGCCCAAGGCGCCGTTCAGTTCAGCAAGCCGTCGAAGCGCCTGTGCAAGCAGGCGAGCGTGAACAAGCAGACCGGCGACATCACCGTGAAGAAGGGCACGAAAGCCGACACCTACGCAGTGCTCGTGAAGGTGACCGCCTCAGGCGACGACACCCACCTTCCCATGACGAAAGCCGCCCTCGTGCGGATAACCGTGAAGTAGGGGTGTGACACTTCCCGTCAGACACGAAGTGCCATTTTTCCGGGTGGCGCTTGCTTTACCGCACGCCTCCCTCGAAATATGACACTTCGTGTCTGACGGGAAGTGTCACGCTTGCAAATCGCTTTCGGCTACTTCGCAGAACAATTCGACGTAGTCTCGTGCGCTGAGGCGCTTGATGCGCGATTTGAGGAAGGCCTTTTCGTCGCGGGATATGATGAAGTCGACATTGGCTTGCTCGGCACATGCCCGGATGATGCCGTCTTCGAAACCGGGCTCGTTCGAGCGCGCCGCGATGCGGCATATCGAATCGCTCACCTCCACGACCTCGAACGCATCGAGCGCGGCGTTCACGAAGCCGCGCGCAGGGGCTTCGCCCGCGTACTTGGTCAAGACGAAGTACGCGTCTTTCAAGGATGTTGCCGCTATGACCCCATCGAGCTCGCCGTAGGCGATCTCGTCGAGCAGCATGGTCGCATGCTCCCAGTCGGGCCGTTCGCTCATGATGGCGTCGAGCAGGATGTTTGTGTCGAGCAAGGCCTTCCTACGCATAGCGGCTCGCAATCAGGTCGTCGATCTGGTCGTCGGTCATGTGCCCGACTGAGGCGTCGTTGGGAAGCGAAGCCAGGGCCTTGAGCTTCGACAAGGCCGCCGCCTTTCGCTCGGCGGCGTTTTCTCGGGGAGGTTCGGGCAATTCCGCTCCTTGTCGGATAGCATCTATCAGCACTGAGCCGCAGTACTGCCCGAAAGACATCCCGAACCGCTCGCGCACCATCGCGTCAGCGTAGGCCAGGCTTGTCTCGTCCGCTCTGCTCGAAAACGTTTTCGTAGCCATGCTGCCTCCTCTGTATGCTAGTATACATATATAATGTAAACAAGTAAACAAACCTTCTAGAATAAGGGCAATATCGTTCTGAGCGGGTCCCGCGGCCCCTCCTCTGTCATCCTGAGCAGGGCGCCATAGGCGCGTAGTCGAAGGATCTCCCTCGACGAAGTCGCTCGCGCTATCGTGTAAAATAGAGCAAGCCGAAATAAAAGGAGGTTCGTCATGGTTAAGAGTCGTTTCCTTGCTACGTTCATGTCGTTGGTGCTTGCAGTGGGAATGTGCCCTCTGTTGGCGTTCGCGGCTCCGGGTGATGAAAAGCCCTCTGATTCCAAGCTTGCCGTGGCTGTCGTTGATGACGATGGCGACGACGATGGACTCGATGACGAGTTTGATGATGGGTTCGACGACGATGAGGATTGGGGCGAAGACGAAGACGAAGACGAAGATGGGTGGGATGAAGGCGACGAGGAAGGTGACTGGGGCGACGACGAAGACGGATGGGGTGAAAGCGAAGGTGATTGGGGCGACGACGAAGAGCTCCTGTACCTCGACGACGCAATCGTGGAAGGCGTTTCGGATTGGACATATGATGGCACATCGCACATCGACGCAGCGAGCATCAAGGTGAAGCTTGGCGGGGCTACGCTTGTCGAGGGCGAAGACTACGAGGTTTACTTCGAAGATGAGGCGGGCGAAGAAATCGAAGCTGCTGACATCAAAGATGCCGGCGATTACGTCGCATACATCGAAGGTGTCGGCGATTACGAGGATGACTTCACCGATGTCGAGTTCACGGTCAAGAAAGCGGAAAACCCGTTGAAGGCTACCGCAAAGGGCAAGACGGCTGTATTGAAGGCGAAAGCGCTGAAGAAGAAGGCTGCCACGGTGAGCTACGTGAATATTTCAAATGCCAAGGGCGCGGTTACGTGCGCCAACGTCTCGAAGAACAAGGTGGCCAAGAAGTTCGCGGTCAACGCGAACAAAGGCAGCGTGAAGGTTGCTAAGAAAACGAAGGCAGGAAAATACCCCGTCATCGTGCAGGTGAGCGCCAAGGGCGACGGCAATTACAAGCCAAGTGCTGCGCAGACGGTTTCGTTCACCGTGCAAGTGAAAAAGTAGGGCGTTTTCGTAATCGCGTGCGTTTCCCATAAACAAAGCCAAGCACACGCCCACCCTCGCGGTGGGCGTGTTGCATGCTCGGGGCGGTGTTGCGTACCGGGTGTGACACCGAGCGTCTCGGGTTTGGTGTTTCGGTGCCGTTACCTTTTGTGCTTGCGCAGCGTGGTATCGTTGAACTCTCATTGGTTCGAAAGGGGTTCACATGGAAGCATCCACGGCGCACACGTTTCTGAGCGACATCCTTCATGTGGTGTCGCAGGCACTGCTGGCGCCCGACATCATCCTGCTCTTGGCGTTCATCTGCTACGCGCTGTTCAGCATCGGCAGCGTGATCGTGGAGCTGTTCACCGAGCGCCGCCATTTCAAGGTGGCAATGCCGAAGTTCCTCGCCGCCCTCATGGACGCGAAAGAGGAAGACATCCCGCAGGTCATCGCCGACTCTGGTCTGCTCAAGCGCCAAAAGGAAGCGCTCACAACTGTGTACGAGTACCGCACGCTGCCCGGAGACGCGCTCGTTGCGCTCGTGAAGCGCCTGGTCAGCGAAGAGGAAACGCGTTACGACCGCATAACCGGGCGCAACAACATGGCCGCGAAGGTGGCGCCGATGCTCGATCTCATGGGTACGCTCATCCCGCTCGGCCCGGGCATCCAGGCGCTCGGCCAAGCCGACACCTCGGCGCTTTCCAGCTCGCTGCTCGTGGCGTTCGATACCACGGTCGCCGGCCTTGTTACTGCTGCGGTCTGCCTGGTCATCGGCAAGATTCGCAGCAACTGGTACGAGGATTACCTCAGCGCGCTCGACGCCTCGATGGCCACGATGCTCGAGAAGATCGAAGCTGGTCGCGATGGTTCGTCCCAGTCAGACGCCCAACAGCCCCATCCGTTCAGCATGCCCAAGGAGTCGGAGGGATCCCAGCAACCCGGCGACTACGCGTTCCTGTTCGGCGGCCAATCGACGGCGCCGTCGGTCGAGCCCCCGATTGCAACGGAATAGGAGGCGCTTATGTCTCGCTATTACGGAACAGGTTCGTCGTTTCGCCGCGGGCGTGCGCGCGAAGACGTCGACCCCATGTCGTCGATGGGCAACATCGGCGATGTCATGCTCGTGTTCGCGTGCGGGCTCATGGTCGCGCTCGTCGTTGCGTGGAACGTCGACCTCGCGCAGTTCCAGCAGGTCGAAACCGACCAGGAGCTCTCGCCCAACGATGTGGAGCAGATCACCGAGCAGCTGTACGGCGAGGGTAACGCTTTCATCGAGAAGGGCCGCGTGTACCAAGACCCCTCTACCGGCAAGTATTACCTTGTGGAAGACGGTGCCAGCACTTCTTCCAACGACGAGAACAAAGAGTAGGTCCAGCTCATCGGCAGGTAAGTCCGAAATGCGCCATGTTGGCCTCGGGCGCAAGCGGTGCGTTTGATCGAGACGGAGCTCATTATGACGACAGCTAGAAAATCGAACCTCGGACGTGTGGCGCGCGTGCTGCTCGTGTTCGCGCTCGTGTTCTGGGGGTCGTTCCGCGCCGAAGCGCTGGCATACGCTGCGCTGACCGGGCCGACCGGAATCGAAATCGCAGACGTCGCAGCCGACGACCAGATCAGCGACCTTGTCGTATACGAGGTCGACCCCGATCCCGCCACCGACAATAAGACCGGCCTTGGCAAGAAGCTCGCAAGCGCGAGCGACGAGGGCGAGGTCGCGATCGCACTCAAATTCAGTGCGCCGGGAGAGTCGCGCCAGATCGTCGCTATTCCCGCTTGGAACGGCAAGGCTGCGAGCATCGACAAGGAAACCGGCAAGATCGAAATTGCCAATTTCGTGAAATGGGAGGTCAAAGGCGACGACTGCGCGACGATCGAAGAAGATGAGAAGACGCCCGGAATCGCCACGCTGACCAGCACGGCGGCCGGCGAGGTCACCGTTACGTGCGAGCTGAACGCCGAGGCGCTCAAGAAGCTCGACGTGAGCAAATTCCCCGACGAGGGCACCGGCAAGGCCTCTTTCAAGCTGAGCGTCGCAGAGCCGGTCGTCGAGGTTTCCAAGCGCGTGTCGGAACTGAGGGTGTCGGACGAATCCGGCAAGCTCGTGACCGGCACTGGCGTCTCGCTCGTGGTCCCGAAGTCTCAGGTCGGCAAGGCCTACACGTTCCAAACCGAGATCAAGCTGCGCGTGCTCACCGGCGGCGTTGAGTCGTACGAGCCATCGGCAGACGGCTACTATTCGCTTGCAGAGGCGCGTGATGCCGGCGTCGATGTCAGGTGGTCGCTCGCATCCGGTGCTGAAATCGCCACGATTGACGACGACGGCGTGCTCACCTTCAATCAGGAAGGCGCCGTAAGCGTGCACGTGGAAGCGTCGATCGGCGACGCCATGACGCCGGCGGACTTCGTGGTGAAGACCGAGGGCGCCAAGGACCCGGGTTCAGGTGACGACCCGACGCCAGGCGATGACCCCGCTCCTGCGGCTAAGCCGGTCAGCCAGGGCGACAGCAACCCGCAGGACACGCTGACCGTGGTGTCGAATGCGCGCATCGCAGCCGACGATGAAGGCGAAAGCGACACCAGCACCAGCAGTTCATCGAGCTCGTCGAGCTCCTCGAGCGCCAGTTCAAGCTCGAGCAGTTCGAGCACGCCCGACGAGCAAGGCGCCGCCGATGGCGAAGACGAGCAACCCCAGACAATCGAGAAGACGTACTCCATCGCCGACCTCGAAGCGCTCGGGACCGGCCGCGCGACGTACACGATGTACGACGGCAGCGAGTTCGTCACCGTGACCGGTGAGGGGCCCTATCTTGTGGGGCTGCTGCACGACATCGGCATCGAGGACACCGATCAGATCGAGTCGCTCACGGTCGAGGGCGCAAGTGGCACTCCGGTCACGCTTACCTGGTCGGAGCTCGAATCGGCCAGCCGTTACTACCCGAAAGCCTCCGAAGGCAACTTCGAAGATGCCGAATCGGTCAGCCCCATCCTGGCGCTGAGATCGCTTGTGCGCGGGCTCGGTGACGGAACGGGCGAAGGCGCCGATGCCCAGGCTGGGGAAGCTGAGGACGAAGAAAACGCGGGTAGTTCGAGTTCGTCTTCTTCCAGTTCGGCCAGCTCAAGCTCAAGCTCAAGCTCAAGTTCGAGTTCGAGCAGCGCTTCATCCACCTCGTCTTCGGCTGAGGCGGCCACCACCGACAACGTCAAGCTGCTCGACAACACGCGCGTGCGCCTGCTGTTCGGCTCGACCAGCCCTGCGCGCGCCATCGCCGATCCCAATGCGCTGCGCTACATCAACAAGATCACCGTGAACGTGAAGCCCAACAGCGAAGAGGAAGATCCCGGCTTCAACACCGACATCGGCGTGAGCGTGGAATACGTTCCCGTTCCGCTCGGCGCGCCGGCCGTCTTCTCGGCGCTTCCCAACACGGCCATCCGCAATGCGCGCTTCGACTTCAACTGGGAGGTGTCGACCGACGACGGGAAAACCTGGAAGGCGGTCGAGAACGGAAACGTGCAGGTGCTGCGCGTTAACACGACCGAAGAGCGCGTGGGCAACAAGTACCGCGTGGTCATGAGCACCGACGCGACCGACCTCGACGGGCGCGAGAACGTAACCGTGACGTCCGATCCTGTCACGATGACCGTGGGCAATGGACTTGCAGTCGTGCTCGAGTACGACCCGCCGATCGCAGGCCAGACGGCGTATTTCCAAACTACGCTGTACGGTGCTAAAAGCGGTGTGGGCATCAAGTACACCTGGCAGCAGTCGCAAGACGGCGGCGCGCATTGGACCGACATCGCCGGCCGCACGGGCTCGTCGCTGGCGGTGCCGACCGAACCGATCGACCCCAATGCCGAGAAGAGCGACGATTCGGTCGTGCCCATAACCTACGTGCGCGTGATCGCCGAAGAGACGTCGGGGGAGAAGCGCGTGGCGATTTCGGAGGCGGTGCCGCTGACCGTGCATGTGGGCGAGGAAGATACAGGCGAGACGAAAAAGCCGACGAAACCGACGGAAGATCCTAAAAAGGAACCGACGGAAGATCCGCAGCCCACGCCGACGAAGCCGTCGAAGCCCGCCCCGCAGGTCACGCCCGTCGAGGATATCGAGATCGAATTCCCCGACGACTACGACACGCCAACCGTGCCGACCGCTAACGGCACGCAGACCCAGCAGGTGAATCCCTCCCAGCTTTACATCAACGACGCCGTCACCGAGAAGGTTACCGAGCAACAGGAAGCCGTCGAGCAGTACGTCGAGGCCAACGTGCCGGGCGCACGCTGGACGAGCTTGTCGACCGCGCGTGCCACCGACGACGACGTGCGCAACATCCTGGCCGACAACCCCTTCGCTCCGTTCGTCTTTCCGGTCGGTCTCGGCGTGACCGCCGCCCGCGGCCTGGAAAAGGTCCTCGCCTTCCGCCGCGAAGTAAAGTAGCCCACTACCCCACTTTGGGTCTGGCAGTAAGTGGGGTAGCCCGGGCCGGAGTTCCGCTTCGGGCCGGGCGGGAAGTGTCACGTCACTAGCGCACGGTGGAGTACAATAGGACCACCATGACCAAGGTCGTAACATACGATTCCACGTTGCGCGATGGCGAGCAGTCGGAAGGCGTCACGCTTTCGCTCGAGGACAAGCTGCGCATTGCGCGGCGGCTCGATGCATTCGGCATCGACATCATCGAAGGCGGTTTTCCAGCTTCGAATCCGAAGGACATCGCGTTTTTCCGCGAACTGCGCGAACATCCGCTGAAGCATGCGCGTATAGCGGCGTTCGGCTCGACGTGCCGCAAGGGCGTTGCCGCAGCAGACGACCCGGGTTTGGCCGACCTCGTCGCGAGCGGCGCTCCGGTGGCGGCCATCGTTGGGAAAACGTGGGACGAACAGGTCACGCGCGCGCTTCAAACCACACTCGACGAGAACCTGCGCATGATTTCCGACTCGGTCACGCACCTGAAGAGCTGCGGCTTGGAGGTCGTTTTCGACGCGGAGCATTTCTTCGACGGCTTCAAGGCCAATCGTGAATACGCCCTGGCCTGCATAAACGCAGCTGCCGAAGCCGGAGCCGATTCAATCGATCTTTGCGATACCAACGGCGGTACCCTTCCCTTTGAAATCGAAGAAACCGTGTCGCGCTTGGCCGACGAGAACCTGCCGTGCCGCATCGGCATCCACTGCCACAACGACAGCGGATGCGCGGTGGCGAACACGCTGGCGGCCGTGCGTGCGGGCGCGACCCAGGTGCAGGGCACGGTGAACGGCTACGGCGAGCGCGTGGGCAATGCCGATCTGCTCACGGTGATCGCCGACCTCGAACTGAAGATGAGCATTCCTTGCGTCGGCGCGGACAAACTGCGCGAGCTCACGAACGTGGCGGGCTACGTTGCCGAAATCTGCAATTTCTCGGTGTGGACGCACGCGCCGTACGTGGGCGCTTCGGCGTTCGCGCACAAGGGCGGCTTGCATGCGAGCGCCATCGCGCGCTTCCCCGGGGCCTACGACCACGAACGCCCCGAATCGGTCGGCAACAACGCGCGAATGCTCGTCAGCGAACTAGCTGGAAAAGCTTCGCTCGTGGCCAAGGCCGCCACGCTCGGCATCGACTTGAGCCAGCATCCCGATGCGATCCAGCCGATTCTCGACGAGGTGAAGGCGCGCGAGGCGCAGGGGTATTCCTACGAGGTGGCCGACGGCTCGCTCGCGCTGCTCATCGAGCATCACCTCGACCGTGCGCGCCCGCATTTCACGCTGGAAAGCTTCCGCGTGATCGTCGACGACCGCGAGGACACGGGGGCGCTCGCGAAGGATGCGCAGTCTGAGGCAACCATAAAGGTGCACGTTGGCGACGCGCGTTACGTCGCCACCGGCGAGGGGGTCGGCCCGGTCGGCGCGTTGTCGAGCGCATTGAAGCTGGCGTTGCGCGAGTCGTATCCGCAGGTCCTCGACATGCACCTCATCGACTTCAAGGTGCGCCTGCTCGACGAATCGACCGGCACCGATGCCATCACGCGCGTCGTCATCACCACGCGCGACGAAGAGGGCACGTGGGGCACGATCGGCGTGTCTGAGAACATCATCGAAGCGTCGTGGAACGCGCTTGTCGACTCGCTCGAGTACGGCTTGGTGCGAAGCGAACAGGCCGGCTCGGGCTTGCCGGGCTTAGCTGAATAGCACGTAAAGGAACGAAACCATGGCTGATTTGCGCACGCCCGAAGTGGAAGACCTGCTCGACGTACTTGTGTCGATCAGCGACAAGGACACGCTGTTTGCCCTGCTCGAAGACATGTTCACGATTCGCGAGATCCGCGAGAGCTCGCAGCGCCTCGCGGTGGCGCGCATGCTCGACGAGGGCAAGTCGTATGCCAAAATCGAAGCCGCTACCGGGGCGTCGGCAACCACCATCGCGCGCGTTTCCAAATGCTTGGGGTACGGCGCCGGCGGTTACCGGGCAGCGCTTGACGAACTGGCTATGCGTGGTGAACAATAGCGCGAGCGAAAATAGCAACCTTTTCGCCAACCGTGAAACCTGATTGAGGGGAAGGTCATGAAACGATTGCTCATTGTCGTCGACTACCAGAACGACTTTGTCGACGGCGCGCTCGGCTTCGAAGGCGCCGAGCTGCTCGACGGCCCCATTGCGAGCAAGATCGACGAATACCGCGAGGCCGGCGATTCGATTTTCTTCACGTTTGATACGCATCACAAGAACTATCTGGAAACGCAGGAGGGC
>JAFUBE010000466.1 GCA_017460365.1 Eggerthellaceae bacterium | reverse complement strand
GATGGAGATCGACGAGGGCCGCGAGCTCATCGACGACCCGAAGAGCCTTGCGGGAATCAAGCTCGGCGGCTGCAAGAACGCGCCGTTGGCCGAATACGTCGACGACCATACGGTGTATTGCCCCCATTGGGGTGTGGAGATCCACACCGACCAAGTCGTTCCAAAGGACGTGAAGGCGATCGGGCTGCGCGCGTTCAATCTGCAGAGAGCCGATGGCCCCGGCCCCAACGTGTACCGCATGCGCGTCGACCGCGTGAGCGATTCGCGATTCGACCGCATGGCCTTGCTCGAGTTCCTCGATCGCAACTCCGAGGCCGACGAGCTCGTCGCCGCCCACGAACAGGAGATGCACTACCTGCACCAGCGCGTGTTCTGGCGCATCGACGCCGGAGAGGGCAAGAGCCATTGGGACGAGCTTCCCAACAAAGGCGACGAGCTATGGGTCCGCATTCCCGTAGGCAAGATCTACGTTGTGACAAAGTAACCGCCGTGCCGACCCGAACAGTGACGAAACGTTATCAAAATATCGTGTTGGGAAGATTATATCTAGCCAAGAATGAACTCTGCGGCTAAACTCATTTCAAAACGAATTCGGGTTGGGGAAGCTATGAAAGACGGACACGGTCGAGTTATCGACTACTTGCGCATATCGCTGACGGATCGGTGCAATTTCCGGTGTATATACTGCATGCCGGCAGACGGCGTGTGCATGATGGGCCATGACGAAATCTTGCGCATCGAGGAAATCGAGGCTATCACGCGCGTCGCCACGAGCATCGGAATTCGCAGTGTGCGCCTGACCGGCGGCGAACCGCTCGTGCGAAAGGGCGTCGTCGACCTCGTGCGCGCCCTGCACAAGATGGAAGGCATCGACAACATCTCGCTGACGACCAACGGCGTGCTGCTACCGGAGATGGCGGGCGACTTGAAGGAAGCGGGCCTTTCGCGCGTGAACATATCGCTCGACACGCTCGACCCCGCGCAGTTCGAGTTCATCACGCGTGTCGGCAAAATCGAGTCGACCCTGAAAGGCATCGATGCGGCGCTAGCAGCGGGGTTCAATCCCGTGAAGATCAATGCCGTCACCGTGCGCAGCCTCAAGCAGGATTACCTCGCGTTCGCGAAGCTGTCGATCGACCAGCCTCTTCACGTGCGCTTCATCGAGTACATGCCCGTCGGCGAGTCGACCGGCTCCGACGGGTCGGGTTGGGGCAAGGAAGACGTCGTGCCGAGCGAAGAGCTGATCGAGATTATCAACGAGCGCGCCGCCGCCGAAGGCATGCCTGCGCTCGAACCGATCGACGGCGACGGCAAGCCCATCGGCTGGGGCCCGGCGCGCTACTTCCAGTTCCCGGGCGCCCAAGGCACCGTCGGTTTCATCTCGCCGCTTTCGCGCCACTTCTGCAGCGAGTGCAACCGGCTGCGCCTCACCGCCGACGGCAAGCTGCGCCCGTGTTTGTTCTCCGACCGCGAGCTCGACATCCGGGCGGCGCTGCGCGAAGGCGGCGAAGAGGCCGTGTACGACTGCTTCCTGCAAGCGCTCGACCTCAAGCCCGACGAGCACCACGACAAGGTCGGCACCGAACGCAAGATGTCCCAAATCGGAGGTTAAACATGTCTGACGAGCAGAAACTCACCCACATCGACGAGAAGGGCGACGTGCGCATGGTCGACGTGTCGGCACAGCCCGACACCGAGCGCATCGCCGTGGCCGAGGGCTTCATCGCTATGCACCCCGAAACGCTTGCGCTCATCGTGGAGGGCAAGGCGGCGAAAGGCGACGTGCTGGCGTGCGCGCGCGTGGCCGGCGTCATGGCCGCCAAGCAGACGAGCTCGCTCATCCCGATGTGCCATCCGCTCAACATCACGAAGGCGAAGGTCGAATGCACGCCGGTCGCGGCGGGGGAGCGCGAAGACGGGCGCGCGGGCATCCACATCACCACGACCTGCGGCGTCACGGGCAAGACGGGCATCGAGATGGAAGCTCTCACGGCGGCGAGCGTGGCGTGCTTGACCGTGTACGACATGTGCAAGGCGGTCGACCGCGGCATGGAGATCACCGACGTGCGCCTCCTGAAAAAGGACGGCGGCAAGACCGGCCTTTGGTTGCGCGACAATGGCTAAGGCGCAGATAAAGATGGGCGCATCCATCACCGATTACCATCAGGTGAAATGCGACCCGACCGCGATGCTCTCGCCCTACTGCACGGTGGTAGGGGACGTGACGATGGGCCCGGAGTCGTCGGTGTTCGCCGGCACTCAGGTCCGGGGCGACTGCGAGCCCATCTGCATCGGTGCGGGCACGAACATCCAGGAGAACTCGTGCCTTCACGTGAGCGTCGGGAGCAAGCTCACCATCGGCGACAACGTCACGGTGGGGCATAACGTCACGCTTCACGGCTGCACCATCGAGGATAACGTGCTCGTCGGTATGGGGTCTACCGTGATGGACGACGCCGTCATCGGCCGCGATTGCGTGATCGGCGCCGGATCGCTCGTCACGCAACGCAAGGTCTTCGAACCCGGCACCCTCATCATGGGAAGTCCCGCCCGCGCGGTGCGCAAGCTCACCGACGAGGAAATCGAGACCATGGTCACCGTCGCAGGCAGCGCCTACGTC
>JAFUBE010000465.1 GCA_017460365.1 Eggerthellaceae bacterium | reverse complement strand
CTCGCTCGACGGCTCCCAGGCCGCCGAGCTCGACGCAGCCGTGGCGCAGCGCATCGCGGCCGACCCGGGCGCGTGCAAGCTAGGAACATCGAACTACGGCGCGACCGTGGAAGCGTGGGCGATCGCGGAATCCACCTCCGAGGCCGCCGCCAAGGCGTCCGGCTACGCGGCCTCCCACCTCGAAGGCTGGCGTGCCTCCATCGCCTCGAGCCCCATCGCCGTCGGGGACTCTCGCGAATTCGAGGCACTTGCTGCCGGCGAAGACGACGATGCCGCATCAACAGAAGACGGGATGAATAGCGAAGGTGCCGACATGGGGGAAGAACTCGAGTCAGTTGAAGGCGCCGCCGAGGCTCCCGCCAGCGAAAGGGCAGCATTGGCATCGTATGCCAGGAGGATAGCCGACATGATCTCCGAGGGCTCTCTGCGCAGCGGCGTTCTAGCACAGGACGGCATCTCATACAACGGAACCGACCAAACCACCAGCGAGACCCAATCGAAATCGGCAGCTGCAACAGGCCTATACAGGATCGACCTCCTGGGAGCAGCAGGCGGCAGCGCCTACATCGCGTCGAACACGCTGGGCTACGGCGGGTCGGGCGGCAGGACGACCGTCTACGTGTTCCTCAAGAAGTCGGAAACAGTATACTTCTCCGTGGGCGGCGGCGGTGGAACGCATTACGTTGGTAGCGCAGGTTACTCGAACGCCGCCTGGAACGGGGGCGGAAAGGGATACAGCAGCGCGAACACCTCATGCAACTACTCGGCCGGCGGCGGCGGCGGTGCCACCTGCGCATCGTTCTACAGCGAGCAGGGCAAAAAGTCGCTTTCCGAAGCTTACGGCACGAACGTGAACGGCGCCAACGTCAAGAAAATCATCGGCATCGCCGGAGGAGGAGGCGGTGGGACTGCGGACACGGGAAGCTACACCGGGGCGGGCGCCGGCGGCGCAGGCGGCGGCGTGACGAGCGGGGACATCACCAACCGGAGCGGCGGAGCTACATCAGGGTACCGCGCGACCCAGAGCAGCGCGACCTTCCTCGCCGCCACGGACGCGGCCTCGGGGGCCCGGACCGGAGGCGGCAACGGCGGCGGATGGTACACGAGGGGCACAGGCACGACTGTCGGGGGAGCGGGCGGCTCCGGCCACATCGGCGGCGCTACGCCGTCTAACGGTACCTCGACGGACGACTCCGTGGACATTGCGAAGGGCGACGCGCAGGTGGTCGCGAGCGACGGCCGGCTAGACCTGGTCTACGGCACCCTAGAGATTGGCGGCGCTAAGAACACCCAGACGATAAGCAACACCGTGGGCGCATGCGGCTCGGCCTACTTCGGGTTCAGCAGCAAAGCTGTCGCCTACTACGACTACCTGAACTCTACGTGGACCATGCTGGACGTGGACGCTTTCGAGGGGCAGACCGCTGCGGCTACTCAAAAAGCCACGGGGGTCACGGCAACGAGCGGCAACAAGCCCTTCGTAGGCTGGTCAGTGGACAAGGATGACAGCGTGCCGGATTACCTCCCGGGAGATGCGATCAATGAGTCCTGCATGCTCTATCCCGTCTACGGCAACGACTACTCCGTGGAGTTCGACATGGGGGCCCATGCGGCCGCATCGCTTCCCGCCTCGTCGAGCGTGAGCAACATCGGGTACACGCTGCCGGAAGCCAAGCCTGCGGGAGGCTACGCGTTCCTCGGCTGGAAGGTGCAGTACCTCGACGGCGGGGACACCGTCTACTCCGACACGCTGCCGGCGGGCACCACTGTGTCGCCCTCGCAGGGCTCCGCCACCGGCTGGGCCGACGGCGACGGCGCCGCCGTGCCCTGGTACGGAAACGCCTCCGACAAGCAGGCGGTGACGACCGGCACCACGGTGAAGCTCGTCGCCCAGTGGACGGACTACGAACCCTACACGGTCGCGTTCAGCCCGGGATCGGATCCGGCGGGCACAGGCGAGATGGCCGCGGGCGGCGCGCACCCGCAGGCGGGCTACGTCGTTCCCGAGTGCGGGTTCGATGCACCGTCAGGCTACGAGTTCCGCGGTTGGGTAATCAGCGGGTCCGACCGAATCGCATACCCGGGCGAGACCTACACCAAGTCCGATACGCCAAAGTGGGTAAACGACCAGGGGAACCCCGTGGCGCCGGGCTCGACCGTGACCCTCGTGGCGTCATGGAGAACCTCCAGCATCGTAGTTGGGGGCACCGCCATGGAGTCGTGGTCGACTTCGACTGCGGGCACCTACACGTTCACGGCGGGCGAGGACGGGTTCTACTCGTTCGACCTGACCGGCGGCGGAGGAGGAGGCTCCAAGGTCATGCGCGGCGGCGACGGCGGGCGCACGAAGGGCACCTACTACCTGCCATCCGGCACCACCCTCTACATAGGCGTCGGCGGTGGTGGCGGGTACGGCGTATTCACCGCGAATAACGCGACGGGAGGCACCGGCGGCGTGGGCGGCTACAACGGCGGCGGCACCGGAAGCGGCTACGAGACGAGCGGCACAGCCGGCGGCGGAGGGGGCGCCACCACCGTGTCCACGGCTTCGGGGGAGATCTCCGACTCCAACCTGCAAGTGGCCTACAACTCCCTGCTCGCGGCCGGGGGCGGCGGCGGGCCGATGTACAGGACGGGACACTGGTCGGGTTACGTCGGCTTGGGCGGCGGCGCCGGCACCGGCGGCGCGTCAGCGTCATCGACCGCGCCAACCGTCCCTGGAACCATATCGGGCGGCTACGGCTTCGGGCGCAACAACTTCGCCACGAGCAACTCCTACGGCGGCAGCGGCGCCGGCTACTACGGCGGCGGCGGGTTCGAGTCCGGCAACGGCGTGGCAGGCTCGGGCGGCTCGGGATACGCGGGCGCCGCGACCGACGGCAAGGGCAACGCGGCATACTGGGCGCTCGCGACCCCGCTCTCGACGACCGCGACCTCGGCTCTCATCTCAAAGGGCTGGACCGGGTCGGCGAACTGTACGACGGGCAACGGCACGCTCGGCACTGGCGCGATTGTGGATTACAGCGCCACGACGCCGGGAGCGGGTGGGCCCGCGCTTACGGGTGGCGTCGACGGGTCGGCATCGATTACCCGCGGGTCCAACCTCGCCGAACCCTACTGCGCGGTCAGATACCGCGATACGGCCGGGAATCTGGTCGCATACCAGGTGTATCCCGTCTCCTCATCGCAAACGCCGAAAACGGCCAGCGAACTAAGCATAGCCGGCCCTAGCGGGACAGAGTTCAAAGGCTGGTCGTCCACGCAGGACATTTCCGTGATCTCTTTGGGTGCGAGCGATACAGTGAGCGCACTCGGCGCTACGGACTGCGAGATCGTCGACCTGTACCCCGTGTTCACAGACTACACGGTGCAGTTCAGCGGCGGCTCGAAGGGCACCGAGCAGGCTGACGTGCCGCAGGCCAATGCGGGCAACTACATCACGCGCTACGCCTACTCGGCGGGCGACTTCAAACTGCCGAGCGCAGAGGACGCCGCGGACTGGTACCTGCCCGCCGGCGGCTATGTCTTCGGCGAGTGGGAGGTCTTCTGCACAAACGAGTCGAGCGAGGACGTGCCTGCGCCGAGCGCCGGCGGCTCGACCGCGCGCATACCCGCTGGGGCCACCCTGTCGTACAACTCCTCGACCGCCAAGTACTACTACACCACGGCCTCGCAGCAGGATCCCGTCCTCGTCAACTGGGTCGGCGAGGACTCCAACGGAAGCGCTTTCGCGGCGGCCGTGGGAGCGGGCTCGACGGTTCACGTGAGAGCCGTCTGGGTGTACGATTCCCTCTCAACTGCATATCGTTGCGTTTTGGCAGGTTGCAGCGCACGCGTGTTTGCACCATGGTGGCAAACATGGAGTCCATGGTGTAAACGCCGGAGGAAGAGGCGTCGTCGAATCGCCTATTCTCCTGGTTTTCTCCGCATTTCGTCATCAGGCAAATGGGTGGGCGTCCTAAAGTACAGGGACATCGATGGAAAATGGCGACAGAAGACGCACACCTTTACCAGAAACAGAGCCGAGTCGGAGAAAGCCCTTTCACAGTGGCGCGAACAACTGACCGGCGAGCACATCACGCCTTCGAGCACCGCGAAAACCCACACCGTCGAGCAAGCCGTGCGAGCGTGCCTCAACGCCCAGCTTGCACGCAAACGCATCGAGCAATCAACCTATGCAACCCAGCTCGCCTACGCTGAGCGATCGGTGTTTCCAAAACTCGGCGAAATCCCCTTGGCTGCGCTTACGCCAGATACGGTACAAAAGTGGGTCGATGAGCTCTGCTTGGAGATGTCGGCTGGTTCGGTACGCCTGGCATACGGAGTGTTGCATAAAACCTGTTCTCGCGCTGCCACCCGTAGGGAGTTAGCTGAAAACCCGCTCGATAGAATAGAACTACCTGCTAAAACTCGGCCTAAGCGAGCATTTCTACCTGAAACATCAATCGCGTTGCTCGAGAAGGCGCTAAGTTCCGAATGGGGACAAGGACATCCGAGATCGTGCGCGGTAACGCTTGCCCTCCATGCGGGCTTGCGCGCGGGCGAGTGCTGTGGGCTGAGATGGCGCGACGTCGAGACTGATGCCGGTCGCCTGCGCGTGGTGGCTTCCGTTGGCAGGTCGGCGCAGGGGGTCTACCTGAAGAGCCCCAAATGCGATGCTTCTGCCCGCGAGTTCCCCATCGTTGAATCCGTCGCATCATCGCTTGCCGCCCGAGCCCTTGACGCCGGCGGCTCACCCGATCCTTCAAACTTCGTTTGCGGAAGCGAAACGTTTTCAGACCCACGTAGGCTCTCCTACGAGTTCTCGCGGCTTTGCGAACGTGCTGGCGTGGTCGACGACCAGGGTCGGCGCGCAACCTTTCATTCTTTACGTCGAACCTTCGCCACAAGAGCGGTGCGTGCAGGAGTCGATCCGCGGACGTTGGCCGATATGATGGGACATGCAGATGCAGGGATGACGCTAAACGTATACGCCGCATCTGGGGAAGAGGCAAAGTCTACTGCAGTGGCGAAAATGCAGATGGCGTTGAGCTAGCGCAGCAGCCGCTCGCCATTTTTGCCGCAAACACCTGCTCCGCACACCGACACACGCCGAATAACGCCAGTACTTAACGCTTTTCCTGAATGCCACCAGTGCGACAATTACCTCTCCTCGGCACATAACAATTTCGCCGGGCTCGATGCAGATAGTGCGATGCGGAATCAGAACGGGAGGCTCACATGCACTACACACGCGGCTTTTTGCGCAAATCATCTTCTGGTAAGTTCGTCGGCGTCCTGAAGTACAAGGATCCGACAAACCAGTGGCGCCAGGTAACCAAAACCTTCACCAGCGATCGGGATATTTCGGAAAAGATGCTCGTAGAGTGGTATGTCCTGATGGAAGACAAAGGGCAGAATAACGAAATGCGCTCTTCCGCCTTTGAATTTCTGGGGGAGCCGTCGAGTGAAAGAAACTCGATTTCGATAGAGGAAGCCGTTAGGGAATGTCTCGACACGCAACTTGCACGCGGGCGCATTGAGAGATCGACCCACGACACGCAGCTCGCTTACGCTGAACGATGCATCTTTCCGGAAATCGGCAGCACACCACTCGAACGATTGACGTCAGCTGATGCGCAAGCGTGGATCGACCGCATGTGCCTCAGCATCTCCCCTGGGTCGGCGCGCATACCTTATTCCACTCTACGAAAGACTTTCGATCGGGCGGTTCGTAGCGGAATGCTGCCCAGCAACCCGCTGGCATCAGTAGACCCGCCCACACGTGTCCGCCCCTCACGAGCATACCTGCCGCCTTCATCTGTGGAATTGCTCGAAAACGCTGCTGCTGAGTGCTGGGGGCCAGCACATGCGTTCACCTGCGCTGTGAAACTTGCTCTCTACGCTGGACTCCGAGTGGGAGAGTGCTGCGGATTGCGCTGGCGCGATGTGAGCGCGCCAGCCGATCGGCTTAGAGTAACCGCCTCGATTGGAAGGACGACGGAAGGCTGCTATGTTAAGAGCCCCAAAAACCCCTCGTCTGCCCGAGAATTCCCGGTCGTAGCTCCTCTTTCGGCCGCTCTACTCAAACGTCGAGCGGTGGCCAGCTTCGCAGGCGAACCGCCCGATGGTGCATGGTTCGTATGCGGAGAGGGAGAAGGTTTTTCTAACCCCCGAATGCTCTCAGGCGCATTCTCCCAGCTTTGCGACCGTGCCGGCGTGACCGACAACAACGGGCGACGCGCCACTTTCCATGCTCTTCGCCATACCTTTGCAACCGAAGCGGTGCGAGGGGGAGTCGACGTGCGCACGCTCGCAGACCTGATGGGTCACGCTGGGGCCGACGTCACGTTGAACGTGTATGCTGCCTCTGGTGAAGACGCCAAAATTGCCGCTGCCGCACGACTCGAGGGGGCTTTCGAACGCGTTTGGGGTTTGAGGCCAGCATAAAGGGGAATAGATGCTTCGACTGCGCATCGCAAAGCAACCGAGTCGCTTATTCGGGGGTTGCCTCTATGCGGGGCTCGTTACGCGTGGACGCGTCGGCATTGCAATAGGAACGGCAAGGATGCCCTGTTGATAGCCTTATCGAAGCTATAATAAGCGCGTCCTGAGCGCCGAGCGCATTGGTTTTTGAGACAGAGAGGAATCGCGTTGGAAGACAAAGTACTGTTAGGCCATGGCAGCGGCGGCACCATGATGAAGCGAATAATCGACGAGGTGTTCTTCGACGCATACGCTGGAGACGAGCTTCGTCGCGGTGACGACGCCGCGACGCTGGCGCCGTTCGGCTCTGACCTTGTTTCCACTTTTTCCACCGATGGTAGGATTTCGTTTTCCACCGACAGTTTCGTCGTTACACCGCACTTTTTCCCAGGCGGGGACATCGGACGATTGGCCGTATGCGGGACCGTGAACGACGTGGCTACCAGCGGTGCTCGACCGCTTTACCTGAGCTGTGGGTTCATCTTGGAAGAGGGGTTTCCCATGGACGACTTGCGCCGCATCTGCCAGAGCATGGCCGAAGCCGCGCGCGAGGCGGGCGTGCGCATCGTGACCGGCGATACGAAAGTCGTAAACCGAGGTCACGGCGATGGTGTGTTCATCAATACGAGCGGGGTTGGCATTATGCCGGCAGGGTTGGACCTGAGCGGCGAGAATTGCAAGCCGGGCGACAAGGTAATCGTGAGCGGAACGCTCGGCGACCACGGCATAACCATCATGAGCTGCCGCGAATCACTGTCGTTCACCGCCGACGTCGAGAGCGACGCGGCACCTCTGAACCACCTGATTTCCGACGTTTTGGAAGCGACGGGGTCGTATTCTGTTTCCACAGCGGTTACACCGACTTTCAAGGAAAATTCCACTAACGATGATAAATCGCTTATAAATGATGTTAACGTCATCGATGATGCGATTAGTAATTGTATAGCCAACGGCCCCGGCCCATTGGCTCCAGTGCGCTGCTTCCGCGACCCAACGCGAGGCGGCCTTGCCTCAACATTGAACGAGCTTGCCAGCCAATCGCAGGTAGACATAGAGGTCGACGAGGAGCTGATCCCCGTGAATCCATCGGTCTTGGGGGCGTGCGACATGCTGGGTTACGATGTTCTACAGGTTGCCAACGAGGGAAAGATGGTATGCGTTGTCGCAGCTGACAAAGCCGATGCCGCCCTCGCCGCCATGCGCGCAAACCCGCGAGGCGCGCAAGCCGCCATTATCGGAGAGGTCTCCGAATCGTGCGTCGAACGCGGCCCGAAAGTGTACGTACGCAACGCGTTCGGCGGACGGCGAATCCTCGACATGCTGGTCGGCGAGCAGCTCCCTCGAATCTGTTAAAACGAACTACCGAAAATTCGACATTTACACTTGCATTACTTCACGGTAATGGTATCTTGCGCAAAGAGAGATTGCATTTGTGCAAGAAAGGGGAAATCATGGCACATCCAATCATTGATACAGACGAGTGCATTGGTTGCGGTATTTGCGTAGACGCTTGTCCGCAAGAGGTTCTTGAAGTCTCCAGCGGCGTGGCTGAAGTAGCCAACGAAGACGCCTGCATCGGCTGCGGCGAGTGCGTTGAAGAGTGCCCGATGGGCGCCATCCCCGAAATCGCCGAAGACTAGCCCTATTGCATCAAAGAACAAGAAAGCCGTCTGGCCCAAACCAGGCGGCTTTCTTATGTTCCCCGCGCCCGCTCTCCCGCCGTGCCCGAAGCGACGCACTTGCGCGGACCGCCCCACTTCCCGCCGGACCCACGCCGAAGACTGCCCCACTTACTGCCAGACCCAAAGTGGGGCAGTTTCTAGGATTGTGCTTCTTCCGAAGCGTAATCCGCG
>JAFUBE010000464.1 GCA_017460365.1 Eggerthellaceae bacterium | reverse complement strand
GGGCAGTTTCGCGGAGCAGCTCCGCTTTGGGTCTGGCAGTAAGTGGGGCAGTAGGCGGAGGCGCCTATGCGATGGTCCGGATCGTGTCTGACGCGAAGCGGCTCACCGCTTGAAACGGCCGGCCACCTTCACGACGAGGCCCTTCACGATGTTCATCTCGGGAACGCGGAACAGATAGCACAGGCCGTACGCCACGGCGAAGCCGACGCCACCGCCGATCGCCAGGCGCACGAAGCCGCCTAACAGACCTATGCGCACGGGCAGAAGCTCGCTGATCGCGAACGCCACGACGGAGGCCACGACCGTCGCCGCAGACACGCGCACGGCCATCCAAAGGATGTGCTTCAGGTCAAACGAGCCGATCATGCGCTTGAGCATTGCGAGCAAGATGATGCAACATGCGCCGTAATACACGAAATCGGCGGCCGGCACGCCATAAAGCCACATGGTTTCAGGACGGCAGAGGAAGAAGTACAGCAGGCATTGCACGACCACCATGACCGTGCTCACAAGCGCGAAGTGCATGAACTTGCGCAGCGATGCGAACACGTTGTAGAGGAAGAAGAGCACGGCATAGAACGGCAAGCTGACGAGCCAGGTCTGAAGGACCGCTGCGACATAGCCGACATCGCCGCCATTGAAGGCCCCCGCACGGAACAGCTCCATGATGGGCACGGAGAGCGCCATCATGAGGCCGGTGAGCGGAATGATGAGCACAAGGTTGCCCGAGATGCCCGACCGCACGAGCTCGCGCACGGCAGGCCAATCTTCTTTGGCGACCGCCTCGCCCATCTCGGTGAACAGCGCGCGCGAAAGCGATACGGACACGACGCCATAGGGAAGCTGATACCATGTCCACGCATACATCAGCGTGGACGGTCCGTTGTCGCCAACCTGGAGCGAGAACGCGTTGCGGCACGAGAACGCCACGAGCGTGCCGACGATGTAGAGCATCGTGGGCAGCGCGATCTTCATCGCCTCGACGAGCGCAGGATCGCGCAGGTTTATGAAAAAGCGGTACTTGAAATTCATCTTCACGAGGGCGGGAATCTGCACGAGCGCCTGGACGGCAACGCCGAGGGTGGTTCCCACGCCGAGCACGGTAATGGCAAGCTGCCTGTCGACCGCCGAAAGCGGAATGTAGGCGAAAAACGAAACGATGACGCAAACGTTGTTGAGCGCAGGCGCGACCGCAGGTAAGAAATACACGCGATTGGCGTTGAGCACGGCGGTCACGATGCCGCTGATTCCGTAAAACACGATTTGGAACGCGAAGATGCGGAAGAACGCCACCGATAGCGAAACGACCTCGTCGTATTCGCCGACCGTGAACGTCTGCGTCGCGATGAGCTGCGGTGCGAACAAGCTGGAGAGCAGCGTGAGCCCCCCGAGCACGATGAGCGTGAGGTTCAGCAGGTTGCACGCGAATTCGTTGCCACCGCCTTCGCCTTTGTTCTCCTTCTCCAACAGGTATACGGGAATGAACGCCGCGCCGAGCAGGCCGCCAGCCACCAAATCGAACACGACGTTTGGCATGTTGTTCGCCACCTGGTAGGCGCTCGTGATGAGCGAGTTGCCGAGCGCGAACGCCATAGCCCACGTGCGCACGAGACCGGTGACGCGCGAGATGAGCGTAGCCGCCGACATGAGGGCCGTCGACTTCGCAACCGAAGAATGCGTCTCTTCAGAAACGCCGCTCATCTCGCCCCCCTTCAACCGTTATAATTCCATGCTCGTAGCGACTGTGCAATTATATATCCGATGCAACGTGAGCCACCGATTCCAAGAAAAGAGCCCATGAGCACCATGAACATCATCATCGTCGCAAACAGGAATAACCCGAAGACCCTCGATGCGCTCTTCCAGATAACCGCGTTTCTGGACAGCCAGGCGATAGTCCACAACGAAATCGACGTGAGCGACTTGCCCGACAGCGCGTTTGCGTGCAGCGCGCTTGCTGATGAGGTGAATGCTCGCTACGGGGGCGCATACGACCTGATCATAGCGCTCGGGGGCGACGGCACGATACTTCACACCGCGCGACTTGCCAACGTGATCGAGGCACCGGTCCTTGGAATCAATTTCGGGCATCTTGGGTTTTTAGCGAACAGTGCCGATAACGGCCTGATAGCGCTGCTCGCCGATGCCCTTTCAGGTGAAATCATGCGAGAGCAGCGCGTGAACCTGCACGTGAGCGTGACCTGCGTTGGCGACGAGGAGGAGCCGCCCGAAGGGCCGCGCGAGTTCTTCGCGCTGAACGAAATAGCCATCGCGCGCGGCGCAATGGGCCATATCGTCGATTTTGCTTTCGACATTTCCGGCGATCGCGTGGCGAAACTGCGCGGCGACGGCATCATCGTATCGACGGCAACCGGCTCGACCGCTTACTCGCTTTCCGCCGGCGGCCCGCTCGTGATCCCGAGTCACCGCGGCATGATCGTGGCCCCGCTCGCGCCCCACACGCTCTACTCGCGCGCACTCGTGACCGAGCATCACGACGTCGTGGAGGTTTCCTTCGAAGAAGGCTCTCCCAGCTCGTGGGAAGTCTCGCTGTTCGCCGATGGCGACGCGCTCTCGTTCGGCCGCCCGATTTCCTCTATCGTGGTGACAACCGGCGAACGCACGACCACCCTGATCACCCGCCGCGAGGAAAGCTTCTACAAGCAGGTAGCACGCACGTTCTTCAAATAACGTTCGCCCGGTACCGCCCTATTTCCCGCTACGCCTGGACCTGCACTTCTACCCCGTTCCCGCCAGACCCGGACCGGAGTGATCTGGCGGGACGTGACCCAGGGTTAGATGGGGCGCTTGCGGGTGGGCTCTACCGAGACGAGCACAGGGCCGTCTTCGGTGATGGCAACCGTTTTCTCGAAGTGGGCGGCGGGTTTTCCGTCTTGCGTGACGACGAGCCAACCGTCGTTCAAGAGGCGTGTCTTATGGGTGCCCATGGTGATCATGGGCTCGATGGCGAGCACCATTCCCGCCTCGAGCTTCATGCCGGTGTGCTTGAACCCGAAGTTGGGAACGTTAGGATCTTCGTGCATGTTTCGGCCGATGCCGTGGCCGGTGTACTCGCGCACTACGCCGAAGCCCGCGCGCTTGGCAACCGTTTGCACCGCGTGCCCGATGTCGCCGAGCCTGTTTCCCGGACGCGCCGCCGAGACACCGGCCCACAGGCATTCTTCGGTCACGTCGAGCAGGCGCTTCACTTCGGGTCGGACCTTGCCCACCGCATACGTCCACGCATTGTCACCCGCCCATCCGCCGACCGTGGCACCCGTGTCGATGGAAATGATGTCCCCGCTTTTCAAAACCCTATTCGGCGAGGGGATGCCGTGCACGATCTCTTCGTTCACTGATGCGCAGATAGAAGCGGGATAACCTCCGTAACCCTTGAAGGTGGGCGTTCCGCCATGGCTTCTGATGTAGTTCTCGGCAAACTGGTCGAGTTCGAGCGTCGTCACGCCCGGCACGCAGCGATTCCCCACTTCACGCAAAACGGCGGCAGACAACTGCCCCGCACGTTTCATCGCCTCGATTTCATCTGGAGACTTCTTTATGACAGCCACGCGTATTCTTCCTGCCCCTATGTAAAGAAGGGGCTCGAAAGCCCCTTCTTCGATTCTCTTTGCAAAATCGCTCTACTCTTCGGTTGCGCCTTGGCCCTTGACGTCGTAGTCGCGCTGCACAGCGCTATCGACCGGCACGCCCGGGCTCATCGTGGAAGCGACCGTGATCGACTTCACATACTTGCCCTTTGCGGTGGACGGCTTCATGCGCAGTATCTCGTCGTACACGACGCCGTAGTTCTGCGCGAGCTGTTCAGCCGTGAAGCTTGTCTTGCCGATGATCACATGCGCGATGCCGAAACGGTCGGCGCGGTATTCCACGCGGCCGCCCTTCAGATCGGCAACGGCCTTTGCAACATCGGTGGTGACGGTGCCGAGCTTGGGGTTCGGCATGAGGTTGCGCGGACCCAAGATCTTGCCCAGACGACCAACCTTGCTCATCTGGTCGGGTGTGGCGACCGCAGCGTCGAAGTTGATCTCGCCAGCCTGGATGTCGGCTACGAGGTCGTCGGAACCAACGATGTCGGCACCCGCTTCCTCGGCGGCGCGCGCAGGGTCGCCCTCTGCAAACACGGCGACGCGAACCGTTTTGCCCGAGCCGTTCGGCAGGGCTACGGTGCCGCGCAGGTTCTGGTCGGCTTTGCGGGTATCGATACCCAGGCGGAAGTGAGCCTCAACCGTTTCGTCGAACTTGGCGGAAGCGACTTCCTTCAGCATCTCGAACGCCTCGAGCGGAGCATACGTCGCATCGCCGATCTTCTCAACCGCTGCACGGTAGTTCTTCGATTTCTTTGCCATTTCAAACTCCTTCGTGGTAGTTAGCGAACGCTTTTGCGTTCTCCCATCTTCTTGCAATCGCGCATGCGCGCGTAAATGCCAAAACTATTCGCCCAGGGCACGCAGCTGCTCGGCGAGCTTGCGGCTCGGAACATACTTCTTCTTAAGCTCGCGGCCCTCGATACGCACGCCCATCGAACGGGCGGTGCCTGCGATTATCTCCATCGCGGCCTCTATCGTGTTGGCGTTCAGGTCGGGCATTTTGGTCTCGGCGATCGCGCGGCGCTGGTCTTCGGTCAAAGTGCCGACCGCGCGCAGCTGCGGAATGCCGGAGCCCTTCTCAAGGCCGAGCTTCTCCTTGATGAGGACGGCCGCCGGAGGCGTCTTGCAGATGAACGTGAACGACTTGTCCTCGTACACCGTGATTTCGACAGGGATGATGGTGCCGGCTTGATCCTGCGTCTGCGCGTTGAACGCCTGGCAGAACTGCATGATGTTGACGCCCTGGGCACCGAGCGCCGGGCCTACCGGAGGCGCAGGGTTAGCGCCGCCAGCCGGAATCTGAAGCTTGATGAAGCCTGTTTCTTTCTTCGCGGGAGGCATTTCTCATAATCCTTTCAATTGCAAATAACAAACTATATCTCGCAGCGTCCGTGAGAAGCCCCGGTCCACGCGGGCACGTACGTGCTGATAGCAAACTTACACTTTGGCCACCTGGTCGAACGACAACTCTACCGGAGTCTCGCGACCGAAGATCGACACCATGACGCGAACCTTGCCCTGATCGGGCATGACTTCTGCCACCGTGCCATCGAAATCGTCGAACGGGCCGGAGACGACCTTCACCGTCTGTCCGACCTCAATGCTTGTGGTAGCCTTCTTCGGCACGCCTGCCCGAACCTTGCCTACGCCCATGATCTTGTTGTATTCGTCGCGCGTGAGCGGCTCGGGATTGCCCTGCGAACCAACGAACCCGGTAACACCGGGGGTATTGCGAACGGCAGCCCAACTCTGCGGATCGAGCTCCATGCGCACGAGAACATAACCGGGAAGCACTTTCTTCTCGGTTTCGACGCGCTTGCCGCCCTCTTTGATTTCCGTGACCGTCTCGGTAGGAATTTCGATCTTGAAAATCTTATGCTCGAGCCCCATCGATTCGATGCGTTGCTCAAGATTCTGGCGGACCTTGTTCTCGTATCCCGAATAGGTGTGCAGGACATACCATTTCTTCGCCATGGATTACGCTCCCAAGCTGGTCAGCGCAACCAGGCCAGGCGTGATAATCACGTTGTCGAGAACGGCAGTGTACACGCCGAAGAATATCAGAGCGCCCACGACAACGCCGCTCCAGCGCATAACATCGGTGCGGCTCGGCCACGTTACGCGCTTCATCTCGGCACGTACGTCTTTGAGGAACTGGAAGCGCGTCTTCTTCGGCTTCGTTTCCTTCTTCGCAGCTGCAGCCGGTTGCTGCTTTGCCGGTTTGTTCTCGTTCGCCTTGGTAGAACCTTCGCCTGATTCAGCGGCTTTAGCTATGCCAGCAGCCTCTTCGCGAAGCTCGCGATCTTTCTTGTTCTGCTTCTTGACAGCTGCCTTTTGCTGCTGCGTCTTTGACTTGTGGGCCATCACGACCTCAATTCACTCGAATACTTGCTGCTTATAACGCTAAACAAGCAGCCTGACTTCAAGTTG
>JAFUBE010000463.1 GCA_017460365.1 Eggerthellaceae bacterium | reverse complement strand
TATCTCTGCGACGCCGACATAATCGCCGCCATCGGCGTTCACCCCTCCACGTTTTACCGCTGGCTCAAAGAGGGCGAAGAGGCCAAGTCCGGGGTGAAGCGCGCATTATACGACAACCTAAAAAACGCGGAGGCCCAGTACAAGCGCGGCCTGCTGAAGACGATCAAGGGCGCCGCCGAATCGAGGGCGCAATTCTGGACGGCGGCCGCCTGGCTGCTCGAGCGCAAGTACCCGATGGAGTACGGCAAGATGGAGCGCAAGGCCGACGACGACGGCAACGCGCCGGTTCAATTGACACTGGGGCTGGTCATCGAGCCGATGGCCGACGATGACGAGGATGGCACGGAATGACGACGGTGGCCGATTTCGTCATCCCCCGCTTCCATCCCGTCCTGGGCGACGTGATGGCGCATGGGCACACCCATTACTGGCTTCACGGCGGGCGCGGAAGCACCAAGAGCAGCTTCATTTCCATAGCGATAGTGCTTCTCATACTCGCCAACCCGAAGGCGAACGCCGTGGTGGTGCGCAGGTTCGGCAACACGCTTCGGGATTCGGTTTACCAGCAGATTCTTTGGGCGATAGAAGTTCTTGGGCTGGAAGGGGTTTTCCGGGCGAGGGTTTCGCCGATGGAGATCACCTACACACCGACCGGGCAGCGCATCGTCTTCCGTGGCGCGGACGACCCCTTGAAGTTGAAGGGAGTCAAGTTCACCACGGGGTATTGCTCTGTCGTGTGGTTCGAGGAATTGGATCAGTTCGAAGGCGTCGAGGCGGTGCGTTCCATTCTCAATTCCTTGCGCCGTGGCGGCGATCGCTTCTGGATCTTCTACAGCTACAACCCGCCGAAGACGATGTGGAGCTGGGTTAATGTCGAGCGCCTGGAGCGGAAGCGGCGCGACGACACGCTTGTGCGTGGGTCTTCTTATTTGGACGTGATAGATTCGCACCCCGAATGGCTGGGGGCGCCGTTCGTGGAAGAGGCGGAGTATCTGCGCGACACCAACGAGCTGGCTTGGCGGTGGGAGTATTTAGGCGAGATCACCGGCACGGGCGGCGCGGTTTTCGACAACGTTCACGAGGCAAAACTTTCCGATTCCCGCATCAGGAACTTCCAACGTGTTCGCAACGGGGTTGACTGGGGGTGGTTTCCCGATCCTTGGCGGTTCGTGCGGTGCGCTTGGGAGCCGGAGGCGCGACGGCTTCTCATCTTCGAGGAACATTCCGCAAACAAGACCATGCCTATCGACACAGGGCGCATGGTGGTGGATGCGCTCACCTTCCCAGATGAAAACAGCGGCGAGGCTTACTTTCACGACCAGATCGTTTACTGCGATGACACGCCGGATTCAAAGGTGCAGATGAACACCTGGCGGCGCGAGCTCGGGATTCGGGTTCACGCTGCACGTAAGGCTCGGATGCGTAGGCTTTCGTATGAGTGGCTGGCAGGGTTGCGCGAGATCGTGATAGATCCCGGCAGATGCCCGCTCACCTTCTCCGAGTTCACCTTGAAGGAGTTCGAGCGCGACAAGGAAGGGAATTGGATAGACGACATTCCCGATGGCAACGACCATTCCATAGACGCAGTTCGATACGCGATGATGGAAGACGTATTGCGCGGGTGATTACTTCGCTTCCGTCGCCTTGATGGCGCCTTGGCAGTGGATTCGCACGACACGGTTATCGTCGGTTTCCGATAGTTCGCGCAATACTCCCAGATACGGCGTGACGAATTCCGGGCGGCGCTTGCCGAGGACGCGGAAGATCTCGGGGGCTTCCATGCGCACCTTCTCGTCTTCGTCGTGCAGGAGCTTTTCAAAGACCTGCATATGTTCGCCGTAGACTTCGGGCGTGGTGGTAGCGATGTTCTCGGACGCCCAGATGAAAGCGAGCCTGACCTTCGCTTCCTCATCCGACGCGAAACGGAAGAGGCCCGGCCAATACGATTCTATTGCCTGGAAGTTCCCCCTGCCTATCCTGCCGAGGGCGTTCAACGCGCGTTCCCGGAGAGGCGGGTTAGGGCTTTCGAGGAAGGGCGCTATCGAGGGGACTGCGCCCCGGATCGCCTGGGGGTGCGCAAGGCCCATCTCGCCGAGCAGCCAGAGCGCCTTCGCCTGTATCTTCGCCGATTCGTGGGAGAGCAATGACGAGACAGAGGGAATCTTCTCTTCCCACTTCTGCTTCTCGTCCATCAACGCGCTAAGCTCCTTGTAAAGCTCCGATTCGTTCAACCCGTGCCCTCTCAAATCCGGTTTTCCATCCCGCCATTTTACGGCACGGGCGGGGGTTGTGACGGGGTGGGATGCTTTCGCCAGCTTCACCTTCACCATCTGAATGAAAGGAGCGGCTGTATGAGCAAGATTCAAGAGACTGACTACTGGGTGCCGGAGCATGCGCGGGACTACCTGTCGAAGCTGGGGTTTCACCTTCCCCTGGAAGCTATGGAAGGGCATATACGGGCTTGGCATGGGTGGATGAGCGCGACTGGGGATTTCTATGACTATCGGGACGCTGACGGGTTCGGGCGGATCTATGAGGTTCACCGGCGTAGCATTCACCCTGCCATGCGCGTGTGCCGTGAGTGGGGTTCTCTGCTTCTCAATGACAAGACCAGCGTCGTGTGCGAAGAGCAAGTCTGTACCGACTGGCTGGCCGAGTATTTCCGGCAAACCGGGTTCATGCCGGCGGCTCAGAATACCGTCGTGCGGGCGTTCGGGCTGGGGACTGGGGCCTGGGCGCTTTGGGTGGACGCCGATGCTGGCAAGGTTCGCATACGCCATTACGACGCGAGAATGGTTCTACCGCTGACCTGGGATGAAGAGGGGGTTTCGGAATGCGCTTTCGTCACTCGGGCGTTTTACCGGGGCAAGGCGGTAGACCAGCTTCAAATGCACCTGCGCGGGGGTGGTGGCCTGGTTACACCTTCCCGACCTTCCCCTTCAACAACTTCACATGGAATAGCGGCCTGGGATTCGGCTTCACCTTCCCAACCTTCACTTTCTGCGAGCTCTTCGGCGGCTTCACCTTCCCAATCTTCACCGTCTGCACCTGCGGGGGTGGCCTTGGCGTCACCTTCACAATCTGAACCTGCTGCAACGTATCGGATCGTAACGGTGTGCTTCGATGAGCAGGGCAACATCATCGAGCCTGCGGGCGTGTGCTCGGAGTTCGATACCGGTTGCACCTGTCCCACCTTCTCGATCGTGAAACCGGCTATCGATAACACGCGGGTGGATATGTCGCCTTACGGGCAATCCGTGTTCGCGGACGCGGTAGACGCTATCCAGGCGGTCGACCTCACTTTCGACGCGCTCATCAACGAGATTGACGTTTCCAAGATGCGCGTGTTTCTTTCCGATGTGCTTTTCGACAGAGACGAGGAAGGAAACGGCGGCAAGAAGCGGCGTACTCCGATCCCGTTTGGAAAGCAGGATTGCACCGTTTTCCGCAAGGTCATGAGCAGCGACGACATGATCCAGGACTTCGCGCCCGCCTTGCGCACCAACTCGCAAGCCGAGGCTTTCCGCATATCGCTTCAGATGCTGGGCGACCTTTGCGGCTTCGGGATCTCGTATTTCGACTTCGATGATTCGCGTGGATACGTCAAAACTGCAACCGAGGTATCCAGCGACAATAGCGCCCTGATGCGGAACATCGCTCGGCATGAACACGCCTTGGAAATGTCGCTGGCGGGCATATCGCGTGCAGTGATGCAGGTGTCGCGTTGCTTCGGCGTCACCATCCCGGACGAGGGCGAGGTTCGCGTGGAATTCGATGACAGCATCATCCAGGACACGGCGGCGCTCAAAGCGCAGGACATGTCAGAGGTAGGCGTGACGCTCGCGCCGTGGGAGTACCGCGCCCGCTGGTATGGCGAGAGCGAAGCGGTGGCCAAGGAACGTGCCAGAGCCGTCGGCACCGTAGCTGGTGGCGTCGGGTAGAATGGCTGCATCCGATCCGAGAGGGGCTGTCGCATGGCATCGAGCGCCGAATACCTCGAATACGTCCTCGATCTGCTTGCCGATGTGCCCGAGGTCACGACGCGCAAGATGATGGGCGAATACCTGCTCTATGCGGGCGGGAAGCTCTTCGGCGGGGTGTACGACGACCGGTTCCTGGTGAAGGACACGCCGGCGGCTCGCGCCGTGCTGTCGGCGTCCGAGACGCCGTATGAGGGCGCGGCGCGCATGCTGCTGGTTGACACCGAGGACAGGGCCGCCGGGGCCGCGCTGGTGGCCGCAATGCTGCCGGAGCTGCCCGAGCCCAAGAAGCGGCGCAAGTAGCCGCTGCGGGCTTGTGTGGGCGGCTGTGGCGGCCACCGCGGGCCCGTGGCGCGTTCGGATGCGACTGGGATGCTCGCGGGGCTGTGGC
>JAFUBE010000462.1 GCA_017460365.1 Eggerthellaceae bacterium | reverse complement strand
CTTTCTGTACCGCAGATCTTCCTGCGAAAATGACAGATCGTGTCTGACGGGAAGTGTCACGCCGCGTTTGGAAGCGGGCTGAAGACGCGTCTCCCTAAATGTCCCACACCTCCTGGTCGGTGTGCAACCATTCGCGAGCCGTATGGTTCAACGGCTCGCCGATCCAGTCGGCATAGAGCTTCTGGATGTCAGGGTTCTCGTGCGAGTACCGAAGCGTATCGGCCGCATCGAGCGCATTCAGGTTGGTGGCGCGCTCTGCCGCGAGCTCCTGGTTGAAGGCGATCGGCTGGCCACCGCCGCCGACGCAACCGCCCGGGCACGCCATGATCTCGACGAAGTCGAGGTCGACCTCGCCCGCCTCGATGGCGTCGAGCAGCTTGGCCGTGTTGCCCAGGCCGCTCGCAACAGCGATGCGCACCGGCGTGCCAGCCACATCGAGTTCCTTTGTCACCCAGGGCTCATCGGGCGTTGCCGCCGTCGTGTCGCACGCCGAGAAATCGGGGTTGCTGCCCGTGATCAGGAACACCGCAGAGCGCAGTGCAGCCTCCATGACGCCGCCCGTGCGCCCGAAGATGGTGCCTGCACCGGTTGACAGCCCCAGCGGATTGTCGAATTCGGTTTCGGGCAGCGCGGCGCAATCCACGCGGAACATCTTGAGCATGCGATCGAACTCGCGCACCGTCAGCACAGCATCGACGTCGCGGCCGGCTTCGGTAGCGAGCTGCGGCACATCGCATTCGTACTTCTTGGCCACGCACGGCATGACCGACACGACGAACAGACGCTTGCCGGTTTCCTCGGCCATCGCGCGCATCGTGTTCTTCACGACCGCGCCCATCATCTGATGCGGCGATTTCGCAGACGACAGCTGACCCACGAATTGCGGGTAATGCAGCTTCGCGAAGCGGACCCAGCCCGGGCAGCAGCTCGTGAACATCGGACGCGGCTTGTCCGACGACATGAACTGCACGAACTCGCTGCCCTCTTCCATGATGGGGAGGTCGGCGGCGAAATCGGTGTCGTAGACGTAATCGAACCCGAGCGCGCGCAGGGCCGATGCCATGCGACCAGGAGTCGCATCTTCGCGTGCGAGGCCGAGCGGTTCGCCCCACGCGGCGCGCACGGCGGGAGCCACCTGCACGACGGTGATCGTATCGGGGTCGGCAATCGCGTCCATCACCTTCGGGATATCGAGACGCGCAGTGAGGGCGCCCGTCGGACAATGCGTGATGCACTGACCGCACAAAGCGCAACCGGCGGCATCGATGTTCATGCCGTCTTTCACGGTCACCTTCATGTGCGGGCCGCTTCCCGTGAAGTCCCACACGGCGCAGTGCTGCACCTTCTCGCATTCCGCGACGCAGCGCATGCACTTGATGCACTTGCTGGAATCGCGCACGAGCGGGAACGTCTCGTCCCAAACGCCTTTGGGCGGACGGGCGTCGAACGGCATCGACTCGATGCCGAAGTCGGCGCACAGGTGACGCAACGCGCAGGTTTCGGAACGCGCGCAGCTCGTGCATTCGTTGCGATGCTCCGACAGGATCATCTGCAGGTTGGTCTGGCGGGCGCGCACCACGGCCGGCGTGTTCGTATGCACGACCATGCCGTCATACACCGGCGTGTTGCAGGCCGCCGCCATGCGCTCCTCGCCTTCGACCTCGACGACGCACACGCGGCACGCGCCGATGTCGTTGATCTTCTTCATCCAGCACAACGTGGGAATGTCGACGCCAGCGACCTTCGCGGCGCCAAGGATGGTCATGCCCTCGCGGGCTTCGACGGTCTTGCCGTCAATCGTCACGGCTACCATTTGTCGGGCCTCCCTCCACGCAGCGAACCCATGCCGAAGTGATCGCACCGCAGGCAACGGCCGCATTCTTGCGCGGCTTCCTCGTCGCGCAGTGGAATCTCGACGCCTTCGAAGTCGGCGGCACGCTCGGCAGCGGAGCGTTCTTGGATGTTCACGCGGCCGCAGGCCAGCTTGCTGTCGAACGTCGCACGCGGAATCTTCACGTCGTCGAACACGTCGTGGCCGAAGCCCAGGTACGCGTCGATATTGGCCGCAACGGCCTTGCCGGCAGCAATGGCGCGAATGACCGTCGACGGGCCCGTCTGGCAATCGCCGCCGACGAACACGTTCTCGAACCCATTTGCACGGCCGTGCTCGTCGGAGATGAAGCGGCCGCGATTCTGCTCGATGCCCTTGTCAGCGAAGTAGTGGTACTCGATGATCTGACCGATGGCCTCGATGAGGATGTCGCATTCGAAGACGACCTCGTCTGATTTCGTGGCAACGGGAGCAGGACGACCCCATTTGTACAGGCTCGGCATCTGGGGCTGACCGACGAACGCGATGCCGTGGTCGGTGCCCTTGTCGATGCGAACCGGGCTCATGAGCTCGACCATCTCGCATCCCTCGGCGATGGCGGCTTCCACTTCTTCGGGCAGCGCCGTCATGTCCTCGATGCGACGACGGTAAACGCAACGCACGCTGCGCGCACCAAGGCGCTTTGCCGTGCGCGTGGCGTCCCTGGCCACGTTGCCGCCGCCGACAACCACGACGTCTTTGCCTTTCAGATCCTCGGGATTGCCGTCGGCAACCCGATGCAGGAACGTCGCGGCGCTCATCACGCCTTCGCGCGTGGCGTAGTCGATGCCCAAATCGCGGAAGTGGTGCGCGCCGATGGCGATGTAGACGGCGTCGTATGCGTCAACGAGGTCTTCCCACTGGACATCTTCGCCGACCTTGGAGTTGAGCTTGACATCGATGCCCAGCGACAAGATGGCATCGATGTCGTAGTTCAAGTTCTCCTCGGGCAGACGATAACGCGGAATTCCGTAGTACATCATGCCGCCGAGATGGTCGTTCTGCTCGTACACGGTGATGTCGTGACCCATGAGCGCCAGGTAGTACGCGGCGGTCAGACCCGACGGGCCGCCGCCGATGATGGCGACCTTCTTGCCCGTGGCCTCGGCCTTCTCGGGCACGTCGACCGCACCTGCGGTGAGCACGGCATGCTGTTTCATGGCGCGGATGTTCACGGGAGCGTCGATCATGCCGCGACGGCACGTGTGCTCGCACGGATGCTCGCATACGAACGCGCAGGCGCTCGGGAACGGATTGTCGTTGCGGATGACGCGCACGGCGTCAGCTGCGCGGCCCTCGCGCAGGCACGCGATGTAGCCGGGAATGTCTACATGGCTCGGGCATTCCTTCACGCACGGAACAGCGGTGAACGGCTGCGTGCACACGCCATTGGCCAAATGGCTTTCGGCGTCTTCCTTGATTAGGTCGGCAAACGCCAAACCCACTCGGCCGGCTTGAAAGCCGATGGCGCAGTCGGCCGACTTGTACAGCGTGTCGCAGACCATGATGACCTGGTCGACGATGCCTTCCACATGCTCGCCGCGTAAAATCGATTCCAAGCTGTCGGTCAGGCGCGTAAGCCCTATTCGGCACGGCGTGCATTTGCCGCAGCTTTGCGACGCGCACAACTTGAAGAAGCCCACGGCGGTTTCGAGCGGACACGTGGAATTGCCATACACCGAAACGCGGTTGATGACCGCATCGGCTATGACGCGCGCCTGCTCGTCTGCCTTCGTGGGTGCGAAAACAGGTAACCTTCTCACGGTTTCACCCTTCTCTCATTACCACATTTTGCTTGCAATACAGGCCGTCCGCAGGGAAAAGCTTCCGCTCGTCTTCAGGTGGGATTTGCAAGACGAGCGAAAGCTCCCCCCTGCGGGCGGCCTGGTAGAACCATGTAACGCTAAGATCTGAACAGCGACAACGCCTCGGCTCGGGTCTTCTCGTCTTCTTTGACCGCCCCGCGCACGGCGCTCGTCATGGTGAGCGACCCCGGCTTCGTGATGCCGCGCGCCGTCATGCACATGTGCTCGGCCTCGACAACGACCAGCGTGCCGAGCGGCTCGAGCGACCTCATGATAGCGTCGGCGATCTGCGAGGTCATGCGCTCCTGCACCTGCGGGCGGCGCGCGTACCCCTCGACGCAACGCGCGACCTTCGAGAGCCCGGTGATGCGCCCTGTGCGCGGGATGTACGCCACATGCGCCCGACCGCTGAACGGCAGCAGGTGATGCTCGCACATCGACGTGAAGGGGATGTCCTTCACGATGACCATTTCCTCATGATCGGCTTCGTGGAACTGCCGCAGCAGGTGCTCGGCAGGATCTTCTTGCATGCCCGAGAAGATCTCGGCGCACGCGCGGGCCACGCGCGCGGGCGTGTCGAGCAATCCCTCGCGGTCGGGGTCCTCGCCGATGGCGTAAAGAAACTCGCGGATTGCCGCCTCCGCGCGCGGTTGATCGAGCT
>JAFUBE010000461.1 GCA_017460365.1 Eggerthellaceae bacterium | reverse complement strand
CGTCGGCCTCTTGCGCAATTACGCCTATAAAGCCGGAATAAGCGATACGTTTACGCAATTGCGCGCGTTGCGCACATATTACCGGGAAGCAGAACGGTCGCTCGAACTCGGGCAGGAAAAGAATCCGCATTACTGGTACTACCAGTTCAGAGATTACGCCTTCGACAACTTGCTCGCCCATTGCGACGAAGACCTGCCGGTCGAGCTTTCATGCCATCCTGCGTTCAATACGCTTAGGGCTCATGACGATGCCCACGGAACCGAGCACGTGCGCACGCTCGTATGCTACCTGCGCAACAACCAGAGCGCAACACACGCCGCGCAAGAGCTGTTCATCCACCGCACATCGTTCATCCGCCGCCTGGCGCAACTCGAGAAAATCGCACGCATAAACTTAGACGAACCAGACGAAGTGCTCTATCTGCTGCTTTCCGCCAAGCTGCTCGGCCTTTGATCATGGCGAGGTCAACGTGAACAAACGCGAACAAAGGGCGGAGGCTTGTTCGCACTTGCTTCGATTCCCCAAGCATCTTATACAAACGCGAACATACCTCCATCCCCTGTTCACAATCGGACCTTTGAACATAGCCAGAATTGAACTGCATCAAAAGTCTCGCCCCTGCGCAAGGGGAGAACTGCAACGCAATCACAACCCTCCCCCTTTCGTGTAAACCTTCGACGCTATATTTGCAAACCTGCCTCGTACCCATCCTTGGTCGCCGACATGACATCGCCTTCTTCTACCGCGCTGCCAATTACGAGCACCTCGTCACAGAGCATCCTCGCTACTTCTTCGAGCGGGTTGTAGGGAATGTATCCGAGCGCTGAGATGACGAGCGCTGCGGGCAACACCTCCTCTTCACCTGCCTCGTTCAGGAAGACGACGCCTTCGCCGGTCACGGCTTTCGGCGGGCAACCTGGACGGGTCTTCACGCCGAACGAGTCCATGTAACCGCGTTGGCAGATAGCGTTGACGGGATCCATGTCGGTGAGCAGCACCGGCCGGCGCGCCACAACCGTCACGTCGTGGTTGATCTGTGCCACATGCGTGGCTGTCTCGCAGGCGACCTTGCCGCCACCGAGCACCACGACGGGACCTTCCACGGAGTAGTCCACGCGACCCAGGAGCACGTCCTCGGCGATGGCTACGTTGTCACGGTCCAAGCCAGGGATATCGGGCGTGTTGGGCTTGGCGCCGGTTGCGAGCACCACGGTGTCTGGCGATGCCTCTCGGATGAGATCTTCGGTGACCTCACAGTTCAGGTAAATGGGCACGCCCAGGTTGTTCAAGCTCGTGCGCAGCGAAGATGCCAGCGTGGCGAGCTCGCCTTTACCCACCGAGTAAGCAGCCGAGCGGTACTGGCCGCCGATGTCCTCCTGAGCTTCGTACACGGTGACGATATGCCCGCGCTTGGCCGCCGTCTCGGCGGCAAACAAGCCCGCAGGGCCAGCGCCTACGACCATGACCTTCTTGGGCGTGTCGACCTTGTCGAACGAGTCCTTATACTCCAAGCCGATGCCGGGGTTGGCCACGCAGGTGACCTCCTGGTTGAAGAACAGGGGCATCTCGCAACCCTGCAAGCAGCCCAGGCAGTATCGGATGGTGTCGAGCTCGCCAGCGCGAGCCTTGTTCGGCAGGTGCGGGTCGCACAGGGAGCCGCGTCCCATGCCAATGAAGTCGGCCTTGCCCATGCGCAGCAACGTCTCGGCCATACGCGGGTCATTGATACGGTTCGTCACGATGACGGGAATGTTCACAAGACTCTTAATCTGGCTTGACACCTCCATGTTCAGCGCATGCGGCGCGTGCATGGGGGCGATGATTTGATTCGGCGGAGCGCTCGCGTAAGCCCCGTTGGAAACATGCAAGCCGTCAAACCCGAGCTCCTCGAAGTACAGCGCGAGCTCGTACGACTCGGCTTCGGTACGACCTCCCGGCACGTACTCAATACCCGAAAAACGTACGATGATCGGGAATTCAGAGCCCACCTCGGTGCGCATGGCCTCATAAATCTCCTTCACGATACGCACGCGGTTTTCAAAGCAACCGCCGTACTCATCAACGCGCTTGTTGACGAATGGCGAGAGGAACTCGGCGAGCAGGTAGCCATGCGCGCAGTGCAGCTCGATACCGTCGAACCCCATTTCCTTCACGCGGCGCGCGGCCTGGCCGAAGTCTGCCACAACCTGCTTGATTTCCTCGACGGTTATGGTCCTTGGGTACGTCATGCACAATGGATCAATGATCGGGGTTGGCGCAACAACATCGTGGTTCTCGTTTGCAACGAGGGTCGCTTGGCGGCCCGGGTGGTAAATCTGGCAGAAAATCTTCGCTCCGTAGGCGTGCACGGCCGACGTGAGTTCTCTGTTGCCCTCGATGAGCTCATCCTTGTATGCGCCGGGAATGCGCTGGTAGCCCTTCCCGAATTGCTGCACCGAGTAATCCTCGGTGATGATGAGGCCCCAACCGCCCTTGGCCTTCTCCTCGTGGTATTTCAGGTAACGATCGGTCACCCGGCCTTCGATTGTGCAGTAGTTGGTCACCATTGCCGGAACGACCAAGCGGTTCTTGATTTCGCAATTGCCTATGGAATACGGCGAAAACACAGTATCTAACATGGATTATCCCCCCTCGTTTATAATTTCTCTTTGGCCAATCGGACAAATCGCAAGCGCTAGACCAGCGTCTCGACGATCTCGCGCGGGATCGGATCGCCGTGGCCGCCGTAGAACAGGTCGGCCTCCTCGAGCAGTTTGCGCGCCGACGCCTTGATGAGCTCCTCGTCGGTGCAGATCCAGTTCAGGCTGTACGTGCCCGCGGGATAGTCGGGGTCGTCGGTCAGGCAGCCCACCGTGTTCAGGTCGTAGAACGTGTCGCCCGTGAGCGCCGTGCGGTCGTCGAGCACGAGCGCGATGTGCGAGTCGTCGTGGCCGGGCGTGTGGATGATCTTGCCGTTGATGCCGAACGGGTGCATGTCGAGCCCTTCGTCGCCGAACACAATGTCGGGTTCGACCGTGGGGATGGCGGGAGGGGTGGTCTCCTCCATGAACTCGTAGAACTTGCGCACCTCGTAGCACTTGGGGCCGTACGCGAAGCGGCCGCGGGCGTTGCCGTCGCGCAGGGCTTCGGCCGTCTTCTCGTGGCAGATGATCTTGGCGCCGGTGAGCTCCTTCCAGGCCTTGGCCAACATGCAGTGGTCGTAGTGCGCGTGGCTGATGACGATGCAGCTGATTTCCTCAGGCGCCACGCCGAGCTCCTCGAGCACACCCGGCAGCTGCTCGGGCTCGAACAGCGCGCCCGTGTCGAACATGATGGTCTTGTCGTCCTTGACGATGTAGCCGTTCACGAAGTAGGTGGTGAAACTCTTGATTTCTGTCATTTCTTTACCTTTCTATTCGCCTTTGCTTTTACACACGCACCCGGAACCGCGGTGCGTACACGCCCCATGTCGGATCGATTGCAGCGACACTTGAGCCCGGTAAGCCGAATCGGGCCCTGATTGCTATTCCCCTGCGCGCAGGCGCTCGATGCGCTCGCGGCCGTAGCGCACGGATTCCTCGAGGATTACCATGTCGCGCATGTTGGGCAGACGGTAGCCCTGCAAGCCGAAGCAGCGCCCGTACTTTCCGTACTCGTCCATGCAGCGGTGCACCTCTGCGATGGCCATTTCGTCGGTTGCCGTCTCTTGGCCGGCGGGCCCTTGGGTGTCGTATCCGCCCATGACCGCGAGGTCGTCGCCGAGCTCGCGGATGATTCGATCGATATCGTTCATGGGTTGGGCGGATTGCCAGCAAACCGAGCCCTCCTCGATGACGTCGGGCAGGATGTCTTCGCAATATCCGCAGATGTGGATGATGGGAATCATGCCGAGCGCCTTGGCGGCATCGTTCATGCGGGCATGCGCTGGCTTGATGAACTCGCGATAGACTTCGGGAGACATGAACAACGACTTGGCTGCGGCAACATCGTCGTAATGCACGTAAGCGTCGGGCTTCAGGAACTTCGCGGCGCGCTCGAGGATGCCCACCTTGTAGTCGGCAATGGCCATGCACAGCGCCTTCGTTGCCTCGGGCTCCTCGAAGAAAGCGCAAAGCGCCTCCTCGAAACCCAGGAGGTGCCCCAGGCGCAAGAACACCGAATTCCACGTGTGATACTCGATGACTCGCTCGTCGCGATCCTTGCCGGCGAGTTGCTGCGCAGCAAATTCTTCCCAGTCGATGGCGTCGAGGTCGGGAAACGTCACCTTGTCCTCCCAGTCGCACACGTCGTCGAGTGGGATGACGTTGGGGTCGAGCGCAGGCTGGCTGTTGGCCGATTCGGTGGGAATCCACACGTTGCCGAAGCCGTCAGCACCTCCGGCAACCGGGCCGTTTTCCCAGTACTCGAGCTGGCTTCCCACGATGTACTGGTCCATGGCGAATGTCGGGATCCAATCGACCTGCTCATGGTTCAAATACGCCAAATAGTTCTCTCGCTTGTTCATAATTCCCTCATTT
>JAFUBE010000460.1 GCA_017460365.1 Eggerthellaceae bacterium | reverse complement strand
CGCCTTCTAAAACGCGCGCGACGGAAGCCCTCCCGCCGAAGGCGCCGATGCGCTTTCTCGCGCGTGGATTTTTCTAAGGCAAGCGCAGACCTAAGTCACGAGGGGTGTGAACTGTAACGCAGGAAGCGCTGCGTCGTGTGATACTTATGGTCTTGCTGGTCAGGGTTCGCTTGGGTGTGGTATAGTTTCGCGTGTCGGCAGCAGTGCTGGTAACCGGCTTTAAGCTTTCGAGTATGGAAAGTGGGCATGTCCCGCTTTCTTTTTGTATGAGGAAAGGAAAAGGGTGCTGACCAAAAAGGAACAGAGCTTGCTCGACGCTCTCGAGCCCATGGCGAAAGCCGAAGGGGTCGAACTGGTCACGCTCGAAATCGTGGGGGCAAAGAAGGCGCCGACGATAAGGGTTTTCATCGACACCGACAAAGGAGTCGGCTTCGACGAGCTCGCGTCAGCGCAATCCTGGATCAACGAGATCATGGACGAGATCGACCCGTTTCCAGGTGCGTATACGCTCGAGGTCTCGTCGCCTGGCATCGACCGGCCGCTGCGCACCGCCGAGCACTTTGCGCGCTTTACAGGCGAGCGCGCCGTCGTGAAAACGACCTCGCCCGTGGATGGCCGCTCGTCGTTTACTGGCGAAATCGTGTCAGCTGGCGAAGCGTCGGTATCCATCGATTGCGAAGGAACTGTTTTCGAAATACCGTTCGCGCAGGTGAAACGCGCGAATTTGAAGGGAACCGTCAACTTCTAACCGCAAGGTAGGAAAGGATTTATCGTGTCAAGTTCGGAACTGATCAAAGCGTTGCAGGAACTCGCCCATGAGCGCAAGATCGACGAGTTCTATCTCATCGAGAAGCTGGAGGACTCGCTGGCGAACAGCTACCAGCGCATCCTCGATCTCGAATGGGATGCGCGCGTGACCATCGATCGCCAGACGGGAAAGATTTACGTCTACGAGCTCGTTCCGGTCGGCGAGCCGCATGAAGAGTACGACGAAGAGCACGATGTGACCATCGAGGTGTACGACGAGTTCGAAGAGCGTGACGTCACGCCTTCGGACGTGAGTCGCATCGCTGCGCAAAACGCCAAGAGCGTTATCAACGACATCGTGCGCGCTGCCGGGCGTCAGTCTATTTACGAGGAATTCTCGAGCCGCGTGGGAGACCTCGTGACCGGCACGGTCCTCCAGGGAACGCCCGATTTCACGATCATCAAGATTCGCGACGGCGTGGAAGCGGAGCTCCCGCATTACGATCAGAAGCGTTTCCCCGGCGAGCGCAACGAACGCCCGAGCAACGAACACTACCGCCACAACCAGCGCATAAAGGTGCTGATCATCGACGTGCGCAACCCCGGAAACGACGCTCCGAAGGCGCGCGGCGAGAACCATCGCCCGTCGATCGTGGTGTCGCGCACCCATCCCGACCTGATTCGCCGCCTGTTCGAAATCGAGGTTCCCGAGATTTACGACGGCCTGGTGGAAGTGAAGTCCATCGCCCGCGAACCCGGCGTCCGCTCGAAGGTTGCCGTGGCGTCGCGCGAGGCTACCCTCGACCCGGTCGGCGCCTGCGTCGGCCCCAAGGGCAGCCGCGTGCGCATGGTCGTCGAAGAGCTGCGCAACGAGCGCGTTGACGTAATCCAGTGGAGCGAAGATCCCGCCACTTACGTCGGCAACGCGCTGTCGCCTGCTCGGGTGAACTCGGTGACGATCGACGAAGAAAACCACTACGCCACCGTGGTCGTGTCCGACGACCAGCTGTCGCTGGCGATCGGCAAGGAAGGGCAAAACGCTCGGCTTGCAGCGCGCCTCACCGGTTGGCATATCGACATAAAGAGCGCTTCGTTCATCGGCGAGTCGCTTGTGGATGAGGAAACGCTGCTCGAAGACGCCGTAGAAGAAGACGACGAGTTCTGCGCATTCGTGAGCGAGGATGGCGTGCGTTGCCGCAACCATGCTCGCCCGGGTAGCAGGTACTGCGGTATTCACGCCGATAACGAGTAGGAGTCCTGTGGCCGAAGTCGCAAAAAAGAGGATAAGGACTTGCATCGGATGCGGGAAGCAATCCGACAAGGTCGAGTTGCATCGAATTGTTCGAACGGCCGATGGGCATGTTCGCTTCGATGGAACCGGCCGGGTGGCCGGTCGCGGGGCTTACGTCTGTTCGAAGGAATGCTTCGAAACGGCGAATGCTCGGGGAAAGTTGCAACGGTCGCTGAAATGCGGCGTCGGACAAGAGGAAGCGGCACAAGTCGCTGAAGAGTTGGAAAGAGCGCTTGGAAGCGCTTGTGCACGATAAGGAGTGACCATGGGGAGCATGCGCGTACACGAGCTCGCGAAAGAATACGGGCTTTCGAGCAAGGAAATGCTCGACAAGCTGCGCGAGATGAAGATTCCCGCCAAGAGCCATGCGAGCGTTCTTGCCGAGGCGTATGTCGACAAGATCCACAAGCAGCTCGGCGATCCGACGGAAGCGTCGCAAAGCGACGACGAAACCGAGCGCCCTCTCACAAAGGACGAGCAGGAGGCCAAGGAGCGCGAAGCCGAAGAAGAGCGTGCCCGTCGCGAGGCGGTCGAGAAAGAACGCGCCGCGCGTGAGGCGGAGCGTGCCGAGAAGGCTGCCGCGAAAGCCGCTGAAGGCGAAGACGAAGGCCAGGCGACGGCTTCGCGCCCGCGCAGGATTCCGCCCGAGGACACCCCGGTCGCAGGGCTCGAAGACCAGAGTCAAAGCGCGACAGAGCGCGTCGCGCGAGAAGCCGAGGAAGCGCGCAGGCGTGCCCGCGCCGCCGCCCTCGCCAAGGACGTCGCAAAGAAGCAAGCGGTTGAAGAGGCGCTGCGGGCCCGCTCTGCTTCGAAGAAGTCTTCCCCGAAGCAGGCCGAGGAAGCCCCGGTGCCCAAGAAGCGAGCGCCTATCGTGGGGGGCGCGAAGTCGAACTTCGACTCGTTGCTCAATCAGATAGAAGCTGAAAAGAAGCGCATCGAAGAGCAGGTCGTTTCCGATCAGCGTACCGGCCGCGGCAAGAAGGGCCGCGGCCGTGGCGAGCAATTCGTCCCCGAGCTCGAATCGCAAGCGCAAGGCGAAGACCGCTACGCGAAAATGGCGGTGCAGGTCGAGAAACTGCAGCGCGACAAGGTGCTCGCCGACGCGCGTGCAGCCGTGGCGGCGGCATCGTCGCACGAGGGCGAAGGCCGTCGCAAGAAGCGCAAGGAGAAGCGCCAGGCCGAGGCGCGCGAGCGCGCGGAGATGGAAGCGCTCGAAAAGGGCCTCGATCCCGAGCTCGTCCTCGACGAGTCGGTCGTCGAGGTGCCGCAGGGCGCCACGGTCGGCAAGCTCGCCGAGCTTCTCAAGGTGCAGCCGAACGACATCATCAAGCGCCTGTTCATGCTCGGCACGGTGCTCACCGTCACGCAGTCGATGAGCGACGATTTGATCGAACTGGTGGCAGACGACCTCGGCCGGAAGGTGCGCGTTGTTTCTCCCGAGGAAGAATACGCGGTTGTCTACCACGATACCGAAGACGATTTGAAACCCCGTCCGCCTGTTGTCACAGTCATGGGCCACGTCGACCACGGCAAGACGTCGCTGCTCGACGCGATTCGCCATACTGGCGTCGTGGCAAGCGAGGCTGGCGGCATCACGCAGCATATCGGCGCGTCGGTCGTCGACATCAACGGGCGTCAGATCACGTTCATCGACACCCCCGGTCACGAGGCGTTCACCGCCATGCGCGCCCGCGGCGCCCAGGTGACCGACGTCATCGTGCTCGTCGTCGCCGCCGACGACGGCGTCATACCGCAAACCATCGAGGCGATCAACCACGCGAAGGCGGCCGACGTGCCCATCGTCGTGGCCGTGAACAAGATCGACAAACCCGGCGCGAATCCCGACCGCGTGCGCCAGGAGCTCACCGAATACGAGGTCATCCCCGAGGAATGGGGCGGCACGAACATGTTCGTGGAGGTTTCCGCCAAGCAGAACCTGCACATCGACGACCTTCTCAAGACCATCATCTTGCAGGCCGACGTCCTCGAGCTGAAAGCCAACCCCGATGCGTTGGCGTCGGGAGTCGTCATCGAGGCGAATCTCGACAAGGGCCGCGGTCCGGTTGCCACGGTGCTCGTGCAGCGCGGAACGCTGCATCCGGGCGAT
>JAFUBE010000459.1 GCA_017460365.1 Eggerthellaceae bacterium | reverse complement strand
CCGCGACATCGACGAAGTAGATGTTCTTTAGCTTCTCGCCGCGGCATTCATCTACGAGTTTCTTCAGCTCAGCGTTGAACTCGTATATGTTGCTGTTAAGGGTATAAGCCTCCTCGGCATCGAATATGGCGTTTCCGCCCCAGTCGAGCAACGCGGGGTAGCCTGCCACCAGGATGACGGTATCCGATGTCGTTTTCCTATTGGGAATGGTCTTCTCGTAAATGTCATAGTAGGCTTGCTTCAAATCGTCCCTCGTCTCGCCCTCGAACTTGTCCCATGCCGCATCAAGCTTGTCGCTCAGCGCATTGGGCTCGAGCATGCTCGATTTCAATGCAGCCGTCGTGACAATGTCGGTGAAGCCCATATCGTTGCCGCCTAAAGTGAGCGTCACGTAGTCCGCCGTCACATTTTTCAGATTATCGAAGACGTCAAGCTGAGGCGTGAGGTTCGTCACGATGTCGGCTGAGAACATGGTTCCCTCAAGGCAGGTCTTTTCTTGATCTGAGTACAAATGGGTGACCTCTGCGCCAGACGAGGCGACGAAATGGAAATTCTTGTCGTTTGTGTAATGGGACAGGACGTCATCAACATTATCCAAGTTTCCGGCACTCACCGTGGTCATCTTATGCCGAACGCCATCGGAGCCTGCAGCTTCAAGCCGACCCGGCCAACCAAGGATCGACCGATGGGCAAGCCACGACTCGCTCTTTGACTTCTGGTCGAAGGGAAGGTTTTGTTCGTAAAAAGGCTCGATGCCTTCGCCTGAAGAAAACGAATCCCCCAAGGCCACGAGCACGGGGTTCCCTTCAGTATCGAGCGCAAATGCCCTCGCCGGCAACCAGAACGCAATCAGGGCGACGAGCATAGCGGCAAGCAGGACGATGCGACTGGGAGCGCTTGCGGGGATGCCGATAGCACGAGTTCTCATAAACGATCAAGCTCCTCCGCAGTAAGCGCATCCAAGGCCGCCGCATCGACGCGGTCGACCTGCCCGACGACGAGCTGAGTTTCCGCCGGGATGATCTCGTAGAACTCGTTGGTCTCGCTCACATAGCTCGTCACGCTATCTTTCTCCGAAATCACAAGCGAAACGCCCCGCGAGGAATCCAGGTTGTACGAAACGGGGTAGGCCATTATCTGGCCGTTGTAATCAAGGATGTTCCATAAGTCTCCAGACCCGGAAACGTAAAGCGCTTCATAGGCGGGGTGCTCCTCGGAGGAATCCTCATCAACCTCTTTCGCCTTGTAATACTCGCCTTTTAGGGAATACTCGCTTGTAATGGCGATGCTGCCGAAACCGTGCTGCTTGAGCTTGCGGGACACGGTTTCCTCGCTGTCAACGTCCAGAGAATCTTCCACGCTCGTGCGACTGACTACCTGGACGCCCTCGCCGAATATCTTAACGGCATCCTCGCGTTCATCTGCATTCAGATCGGTTTCGTTGCTGGCAACCTGTCCTCTGTCGCTCTCAGCCGTAGTCGGTTCCTGCAATGTTTCGATATACGTACGCAGGAAGAGGCCGCCGGCAACGCCAAGCGCAACCAGTACGATAACGGCGATTCCCGTAACGATCACATTGCGTCTCGAGGGCCGCGAACTCATGAAGTCACCCCTTCTGAGTTGACGACATGCCCACGCCCTCCTGAAGCAATGCCTGTACCGGCCAAAACGAGAAGTCCCAACGCCGCTGCGCAAACGCCTACGATTGAGGCGCGGAACCCCACATTGCAAGAATATGACAGGGTGCGCAATAGAGTGCTGCCGTTGGCATCGGCGAACGCGATGCAAAGGCTCATCAGGAGGACACTCATGACCAGGCAAGCCCATGCCCACCGCGTTGCCCGCGCTTTACCTCTGGGCAAATCGCCCTCGAGGAAGCCCCTTAGAATCTGCATGCCGGCGAGGATCCCGAAAACGGCGGGAATTATATGAGCGCCAAGAAATATCGCCGTAGATATGGCGGTCATAGCGCCGTCGAGCGCCGTTGCGAGCAGGCTGCTTTCACCGGAATAGGAGCTAAAGAGTGCCACAACCCAATTGAGGCCGGCTATCACCCTGGCAGCCCCTACAACAGCGCAGAGGATTTTCGCAGACGACATGCCTGCTCTGTGCATAGTCGCTGCATCTTCCTCAACGGAATG
>JAFUBE010000458.1 GCA_017460365.1 Eggerthellaceae bacterium | reverse complement strand
TTCTTTGTGCAATATGTTACGTCGCAAAACCTAGACGTGCCCGTCGGGTTCGACTTTGAACGCGGTGGATGTACTGCTGTAGTGCACGTTTATGGGAAGATAGGCCGCTATCTCGATGGTTCTTGCTTGTTTGGCGAAGGAGAATTCGGCATAAGGCGGATAGTTGCGGCAGAGCTGTTAGAGGCGTTATTAAACTACACTAGCGCTCTACCGTTCACCATGGAAGAGGACGCCCCTATGATAAAGCGTGACGACTCCAAGGTGTACACGAGCGCTTTGGCCGATTTGATGATAGAAGGCAAGGTTGGCGCTTGCCCCTGGTGCGGTCGTCCAATGTTGCTCCTTCGCAAGACGAGTAAGCCGTTCTGCCGGCAGTCGCACCAAACTCGGTACAACGAGAAGGCACGCAAGATGCTCGTTGACGGCGCTTCTGTCAACGACGTAATAGCATCGTTTGAGCATATTCAACCCGCGACGATTCGCAATTGGAATCTGGCCAAATAGTGCAAAAACAACTGCCACGTTTAATCTCAGCTAGGGCAAAAGATAACTGTCTTAGAGCATGGCTGCGTGGAACAGCCAGCGGGCGAAGCGGAGTATGTAGCGTAGTGCGGCTGCGGGGTACCCCTTTCCGGCGCGGGCCGCGTGGGGCAACCCGCACCATAATGGACAGTTACTTGCGCGGCCTAATGCGGCAGGTGTCGCCGTCGACGTAGTTGTTCGGGTTCCAGCTGTAGTCGCCGTCGTGGTCGTAGTTGGCAACGTACGGCTTGCCAGCCTTACCGAAGCCTGCGTCTTCGCCACCGAAGCCGACCACGGGGAAGCTCTGCAGGCCCTCGAAGTCGCGCGTCCAGACCTGTTCGCCCAGCTGCAGCTCGGAGGTGGGGACTTCGATTGCGTCCAGGTACTCGCCCAGGCGCTCCTCCTCGGGCATGCGTTTGTCGAAGGCGCGCAGCATCTCGGCAAAGTCGTATTCGTCCTGCTCGTGGAAGCCCTCGTACGGGAGCTCGCGGCCTACAATCTTCCAGCCGTCGATGACGTAGACGCCGCTGTCGTCCCCGGCGCCCTTGATGCGCTCGTAGTCGTCGATGCCTACCGAGAGCGACCCTCCGAAGAAGTTGCCGATTACCTGAGCCATGCGCGCCCATCCGTAGCAGTCGGTGGATGGCGGGCGGTAGCCTTGCATCTCGCAGTAGGCAAGGAGCGGCTCGATGGTGTCGCGCCCGCCGTTCCAGTGCAGGTACATGCCGATGCGCTTTTCCGGCGTGGTGATGACTGCTCTGTTTCCCATAGAGATGACCTCCTTTGGTTTCGCCCGCCCCATTGCGGGCCTTCGTGCCTGCGGATGCATCGGGGTTCTCGGGCAGGGGCAAGGGAGGAAGCAAAACCGCTAGGCTTGAGTTTTTGGCCACCGCCTTCGAGCATGCGTCAAAAAGTTTTTGCGGCCCTTGCGCCGCGCGGGGTTCCCGATGAGGCTGGCAGGCTAGAAGGAACCGCTGGGCGCGGGACCCGGGATGGCACATGGGAACAGGGCTGCCACTTCACGATATGCGGCTATTGATGCCCGCTTAAGAGCGTGGTATCATGCAGTAAGAAATTCCTTACTGGTAAGGAGATGACATATGGCTACCGTTCTCGACATGGCGAAGGTAACGTCCAAGGGGCAGGTTACCGTCCCACAAAGCGTGCGCAATGCAATTGACGTTCACGAAGGCGACAAGATCCTGTTCGTGCAGGAAGACGACGGGCGCGTTTCGCTCTACGGTTCAAACATGCAGGTGCTCAAGGCCGCCCAGGACGCCTTCGCAGGGGCCGCGGAAGAGGCCGGCCTCGAAACCATCGACGACGTCGTCGCCCTCGTAAACGAGGTGCGTTCCGAAGGCGTGGCGTAGCGCTATGAGGGTGATGCTCGATTCGAACATCCTCATATCTGCGCTTATCTTCGATTCGCAGCACATCAACGAAGCTGTCGAGGTGGCTTCGCAGGAGGGAAACAGGCTTTTGCTGCCGACCTACGTCATCGGCGAGGTGCGCCGCGTCGTCGAGGCAAAGTGGCCAAACAGGGTTGCCGATGTCGATTTGTTCCTCCAGCTGTTCGACTACGATGAGGTCGAGACTCCCGAAGAGTCCGATGCCGGCGACTTCGACATCCGCGACGCCAAGGACCGCCCTGTCGTACTTTCCGCCATTGCAGGCAATGCAGACATCCTGGTTACGGGCGACAAGGACTTCGCAGACGTCGAAGTCGAGGGACTGAGGATAATGCACCCTGTGCATTTCGCAGGCGAATTCGGCCCTTCGGGCCAGCCTGCTACATAAACCTGAACACCGCCCGGAACAGCCAGCGGGCGAACCTCCAGATGGCTTTGGCTACGCGCATGCCTCGCCACCCCCGCTCTTTCGGCTGCGCACGGCGGCCAGCATCGCGAGGAGCTGCTCCTCGGTGAACTCGATCGACGCCGAGGCGCCCTCGGGCTGCGGAGGGTGCCACTCCATGGCGCCGTCGAAGTACTTGCTCTCGAAGTCGAAGCTGTCCTCCACCTTGGAAAGCGCGGCCTTCTTGGCGTCGGGGTCCACGTCGGCGTAGATGTCGAGCGTCATTGAGACGCTGGCGTGCCCCAGGTAGCTCGCCACCGTGCGCACGTCGCAGCCGTTGGCGATCATCATGGTCGCGAAGGTGTGGCGCAGGTCGTGGAAGGTGCAGTCGAAGCCGTTCATCTTGCAGAACGCGGAGAAGTCCTTGCCGAGCTGTGTGGGGTTGTAGGGGCGGCTTTCGGGCTCCTGCGTCCCTAGGATGAACGGGTCGCCGAAGGGCACGCCGAACTCGAGCGCCTGCTGCTGGGTCGACTTGCGCATCATCGAAAGCAGGTTGTAGATGCTGTCGGTGAGGGGGATGGTGCGTGCGCTGCTTCCGGTCTTGGGCTCCTTCAGATAGAAGCCGCCCCTGCCGTTGCCGAGAGCGTGCGAGACGGTGATGGTGCCGTCTTCTCCCAGGTCTGACCAGCGGAGCGCGCACACCTCGCCGCGGCGCATGCCGGTGGTGAGAGCGAGCTCCACGGCGATCCCGAGCGGCTCGGGCTGGGCCTTGCGCGCAAGCGCCAGCATGCGGGAGCGCTCCTCCCGCGACAAGGCGTTGATGGGGGTCTTCACCCGCTTGGGCGGCTTGCAGTAGTCGCAGGGGTTCTTGGTGATGAGGTCCTGCGCCTCGGCCCACTTGAGCGCCATCTTCAGCAGGCGGAAGGCCTTGGAGCAGGTCTTGGGGGCGTAGCCGTCTGCGGTCATGTCGCTCATCCACTTGCTTACGTCCGGGATGGTGAGGCTGCCCAGCTGCACGTCGCCGATGTACTTCAGGATCTGCTTGGCGTCTCCCCTGTACCCCCGAACGGTCGACGGCTCCAGCGTGCCGTCCTTCTCCCTCACGTCCAGGTACGTTAGCATGAACTCGCTGAGCGTGATGTTGGCGCCGACGGCCCCGCCCTCGAGCTCGAGCTTGACGATAAGCTCGTCGCGCTTCTTCCTGGCCTGCTTTTCGGTGGGTGCGACGATGGTGTGGTAGCTTGGCAGCAGCTCCCCTGTTAGCGGATCCTTGTGGGTGAGTATCACCTCCCACTTGTCCGTGTCGCCGCGCCGCCTGATGCCTCGCGTTGTGTACTTCATTTTCTTTCCGTCCGACCGGTTTTCCACAGCCAATCGTCAACCAACAATGTAACCAACAATTCGACCAACAATTGACCAACAACGCGAAGTTGGAAGCCCTGAAAGGAGAGAAAGCTGAGAACTCAGAGGTTAGAAAAAACACAGGTCAGCGGCTTGCGTCTGCACATCCTGAACACACAGACCCGAAGCCCCTCATAACCCGGAGGTCGTA
>JAFUBE010000457.1 GCA_017460365.1 Eggerthellaceae bacterium | reverse complement strand
GTGCTGTTCCTTTCTGTTGGTGAAACGGGCGCCTAGCGCGCCGCTTCGTGTTTTCACTTTTCAATTCATGCTGCCTTATGCAGCTTTCTGGTCGGCGATCTGCTGAATGGTGCGGGCGAGACCGCTCGGAATGCCGTTGATGGAAACGGCCAGGCCGCGCGCGACACCGGAGATGGCGCCAGCGATCTGGGCCAGCAGGACCTCCTTCGAAGGCAGCGAGGCAATCGCCTTGATGTCGTCGGTGGTGACGAACGCGTTGTCCATCATGCCGCCCTTGACCTCGAGCAGCTCGTTGTCCTTCGCGAACTCCGTGACAGCCTTCGCGGCTGCGGCGACATCGCCGTCGCAGAACACGAACGCCGACGGGCCTTCCAGGATTTCGTCCATGTTGACGAGGTCCATGTCGGCGAGGGCCTTGCGCATGATGGTGTTCTTGTACACCTTCATGATGGCACCGGCCTCGCGGATGGAACGGCGCAGCGCCTCGGTTTCCTTCACCGTGAGGCCGCAGGCGTCGACCACCCAAACCGCAGACGCGGTTTCCAGGTCGGCCTTGATGGCGTCGAACATGGCTTGATTGCGAGCGTTGGGCATAAAGTGCACCCCCTTCCTTTTCCAAATCATGTTCCGCCACATAGGGTGGGACCATTCCTCGGAAAAGCAACGACCCCTGCATCCGAAGACAGCAGGGGTCGCACGATTGCTCACGTTGCAACCACCTCGGCGGGCCGCTTGCGCGATTAAGCCAGAAGCACCAGCTGTCTCAGGTAGCGGAACTGCTAACAGTTCATGCTGTAGTTAAACAGCCGTACTATGATACGACTTGTTCCTCCTTCGCATCGGAACTCGACGGTTTCTCCACGTTCTTGCCCTTCGCCGACGTGATCTCGCTGACCGTGTTCGTGGGATCGTTCTCGACGTAGGTGAATTCTATCTTGTCACCGGGCTGGTAGCCCACGATCCGCACGAGCCCCGGCAGCACGAAGTCGTAGATCGCGTCGTCGCCTTCGAGCGTGACATAGTAATGCGAGTTCCCCTCGATAACGCCCGTGGCCATCGTGCGTATCGTGCCGCTCGCCTCGCCGTATGTCGCCGAATCGCTTATATCGGCGCCCGTGAGCACCCCGTTGGTGGCAAGCAGCGTCTCGTAGGCCTTCTGAGTTTCAGCCACCGTGTCGCCGACAGCCACGTTCTGGTAACGTTGGATATCGATCATGGCGAACTTCTTCACCAGCCCCGCGCCGTCTTTCAGCGCCATGAAGTACGTCGGTTGGTTCGACACGTTTATGAGCAGCGGGAACGTGGAGGTGTAGCGCAAGTTCTGCACCTGACCCTCGGCCGATTCCATCGCCGAGGTCTCGGTGGCGCCCGCCACCGCGTAGTAGTGCGACTTGGCCGTCCGCTGGTCGACGAGCACGAAGCCGACGATCGAGCTGTCGGCCGTGGCCGACGTGACGCCGGTGTAGACCCACACGTCGTCGTCCTTCGCGATGTAGTTGTAGCCGAGCGTGCCGTCGGTGCCCGGGGTCGTCTGCACGACGCCGGATTGGCCGAGCCACGAGTTGAACCAGCCCTGCTGATAGCGACCCGACCAGTTGTACTGGCGGATCAGCAGGTCGGCGGGATACACGCGGTCGGTCCACTGGGGAACGTCGCCGACGGAAAGCTCGGTGCACTCGCCGGTGCAGGCGTTGCACATGACGACGCGGTCGATGGTCTCGCCGCCGAACAGCCCGATGGTGTACTTGCGCACCGGGCAAATCCACCAGGGCTGCCCGTTCTCGTCGACCTCGAAGGACTTCTCGTCGAAGATGTAGAAGGGGTACTTCAACTGCACGTAACGGTGGATGTTGCGCGCGAGCGGCTCGGAGGGCGTGTATTTCATGCCGTTGCCCTCGCCGAGGCGCACGATCTCGGCGTCTTGGGTGGTCATGTTCACAAGCGCGTAGGCGGGAATGCCTTGGCCGCGGTTCGTGAACCACTTGAACAGGTCAGCGTAACCCAGCGGGCTCACGCGCACAGGCGCGCCCTGGTAGTTGATCTGGCTGTACAGGTTGCTGATCTCGAACTGGCTGACGTACTCGGGAATGCTGCCCATCTCGCGGTTGCCGAGCAGGATCGCCGAATCGCGGTCGATCACGGGAATCTGCGAGTAATCCACTTCCTGGATGTCGTCCGCGAACGTCATGGTGTCGGTTTTCAGCACGTTGGCGTACTTCTCCGCGTTCCCGGGGAACAAATCGAGCGAGACGACCCAGCCGAGAATGCCCACGGCGAGCACGATCACCGGTATGAACTTCAGAAACCCGAACGTCTTCGCCTTGCCCGGATCCGGGTCGAGTTTGCTATCCCCCGTTTCATAGCGCCGCGACCGGCTGCGGAAGAACAGGAACGTGGGCAGCAGGATGAAGATCGCCACGAACAGCCACGTGTCGGCGCTGTTCACGCTTATGGGCGGGTGGAACCACCAGTACGCCGCGAGCAGGATGAGGACGGCCACGATGACGGCGATGACGATCGTGCGGCGGCTCCACGACGCCATGCGATCGCCGAGCGAGCCTGAAAACTCGATGTGGGGAGGCTCGCCGCCGTCGCTGTCGCCTCCGCCTGCGCCGCCGAAGCGGCCGCCGCGGCCGCCCATGAACGGGAAGCCACCGCCGCCAAACGGCATGTCGCCACGGCTGCGCGACGAGCCTCCCGACGATGAGCCTGCCCCGGAGCTTTCCTGGGCGGACGGCCCCGAAGACGCACCGCCGATATCGTCGACGTTCATGCCCGACTGTTGCAGCGCGTCGAGCAGCGAATCGATTCCTGATTTAGCCATGTCATCGCCTTCCATACAATGTCGCGCCTCGAGAACGCGCAACCGCACCAACAACTATCACGCAAAAGCGCGACCCCGCCCTACAGCCTGCTGGCCACTGCATCGATGAAGCCTTCGGTCGAAAGCGTGCGCGGGTTCTCCAACGTGGTGATGCGCGCGAGGTCGCCGGTCATCTCGCCCGCCTCGATCGTGCCGAGCGTGGCCTTTTCCAGGCGGTCGGCAAATGCGACGAGCTCGGGCAGCTCGTCGAGCTCGCCGCGTTTCCTCAGCGCGCCCGTCCACGCGAAGATGGTCGCGACCGAATTCGTCGACGTTTCCTCGCCTTTCAGGTGCTTGTAATAATGGCGCTGCACGGTACCGTGCGCGGCCTCGTACTCGTACACGCCCGCCGGCGACACGAGCACGCTCGTCATCATGGCAAGCGACCCGAACGCGCTCGAAACCATATCGCTCATCACGTCGCCGTCGTAGTTCTTGCAGGCCCAAATGAACCCGCCGCGCGCCTTCATGACGCGCGCCACCGCGTCGTCGATGAGCGTGTAGAAGTATTCGATGCCGGCCGCCTCGAACGCACCGGCGTATTCGGCCTCGTATATCTCGGCGAAGATGTCCTTGAACCGGTGATCGTACTTCTTCGAAATCGTGTCCTTCGTGGAAAACCACAGGTCTTGTTTGGTATCGAGCGCGTAGTTGAAGCAGCTGCGCGCAAAGCTGGCGATGCTCGCGTCGAGGTTGTGAACGCCCTGCACCACGCCCGGACCTGCGAATTCGTGCACAAGCTCGCGTATCTCGGAGCCGTCGGCGCCTGTGTATACGAGCTCGACTTTGCCGGCGCCGGGAACGCGGATTTCGGCGTTCTTGTACACGTCGCCGTACGCGTGGCGCGCGATCGTGATGGGCGCCTCCCAGTTGCGCACGACCGGCTGGATGCCCTTCACCAAGAT